>JBCCHO010000138.1:0-5906 GCA_039028715.1 Chlamydiota bacterium
CCAAAAATTTGCTAGAAACCCGGTAAAAATCAAAAACATTTTCATTTACGGATAGGTTCTTATAAAGAAACCCTATCATGTAAAAGCTCAAGGCACATGCCTTGAGCTTTGTCTCCAGCCCATTTTTCTCACTTTGAATCGGAAGGAGTATAGTTGCTCAGATCAATTTTCTGTTTTTTTAGCTGTCCAAGAGTTGAAACCCAAGTTATGTAACAGGAGTTTTTCCCACAACTTGGGTTTGAATAAAGTAAGTGAAAATTTGAGCCTCAGGCAGGTAGAAAAAAAATTTTAGATGAGCCATCATCAGACACAACTTGGGTTTAAAATGCCTTCTCAACGCATTGCTATTGTTGGCGCCGGTTTTGCAGGGCTTGCCGTTTGCTATTACCTTCTGCGCGATTTTCCCTGCCATGTGACGCTATTTGATGCGCAAGGCATTGGCAGCGGCGCCTCGGGGATTGCTGCTGGACTTGCTCATCCTTATCCCGGTAAAGAAAACCGCCTTTCGTGGCGGGGCAAACAAGCGCTGCAAGCGACAAAAGAGTTATTAAATGTCGCAGCTACTTGCACAGGCAATTCCTGCTACCGCACGGGACTTTATCGCGTAGCAACCACTCAACGACAAGAAAAACAGTTCCGCATGCTTGCAAGCAAGCATCTTGACGATCTTAAATGGCGGCAGGCTTCTCTTTTTGAAAAATCTATGCTGTTAGCGCAGCAGGGACTTTTTTTGCCATTTGGCATGACTGTAGACGTAAATGCGTATTTGAAAGGACTCTGGGCTGCTTGCGAAAAGCTTGGGGCAGTCTTTGTTTTGCGTGCAGTTTCAATAGCTGATTTGGCCGCTTACGATCAAGTTATCATTGCAGCAGGCGCTAAAAGTCACCTGTTTTTCCCAAAAGACACATTGCCGTTAAAAATCAATAAGGGACAGTTGCTTCAGTGCGAGCACTTGGCTCGCCACTTGCTAGAAACAAGTGTCATTGGCAATGGCTATCTAGCTTTTCATCCCGCATGGAACTACTGCTACTTAGGGTCGACCTATGAGCACAACTTTCAGTCGGAAGATCCTTGTTTGGAAACTGCCAAACCTCTTATCCTAAACCGAGCGGCTGCGTTCATGCGTTGCCTACCCGCTTTAAAAATCGTCGGCTGCGCTGCGGGTTTGCGAGCTGTGCACCAAAAGTGTTATCACCCAATTGTCGATCGCCTCACGCATGCGATGTGGCTATTTACCGGTTTGGGTTCACGTGGGTTACTTTATCACGCTTACTTAGGGCACAAGCTGGCAACAGCGCTGATAAACCGCGAGGTCAATCTATTGCCGCAGGAGGTAAGAATCAGGCGATGAATGCAACTGTGTTGTTTTTAGGTTCAGGGGGATCACTAGGCGTTCCTATCATCGGCTGTCATTGCTCAGTTTGCTCATCGGCTGTTCCCTTTAACCGACGACTTCGCCCGTCTGTCTTGATCACTATAGGGAGAAAAAAGTTTGTGCTCGATGTCGGCCCCGATTTCCGCGAGCAGGCGCTGCGCTATCAGATCGATCACATCGATGGCGTACTGCTATCACATCCGCACTACGACCATGTAGCCGGAGTCGATGAGCTCAGAATTTACGCTTTTCGCTCTAAAAAACCGGTTCCCTGCCTCTTATCAGCTGCAACGTTAGAAGAGCTCAAGCTCCGCTACTACTATTTAATGCCGCCAAAAGACACCAATCGCGCTATGCAAAAACTCCGCTTCCAACTGCTGGAAAAAGATCGCGGCACAACATTATTTGAGGGTGTTCCCATTGGGTACCTGAGCTACTTTCAACTCGGGATGAAAGTGACCGGGTTTCGCCTTGGCAACTTTGCTTATCTCACAGATCTGCTCAATTATTCCGAAGCAATTTTCGATGACCTAAAGGATATTGATCTTCTCGTCATCAGCGGGCGACGATTTGAGCAGTCTATTGCCCACCTTTCCATCGAAGATGCGGTTGCTTTTGCTGAGAAAACATCGGCACGCTCTATCTATTTGACTCATTTATCGCATGAAATCGATTACCACAAAGAAAAAGATCTTCTCCCACCAAATGTCCAGCTTGCTTATGATGGGCTCGAACTAACCATTGAGTTGCGCGATGGCTGACCAAGAAAAACGCCTATACGAAGATGTTCGCTATGAAATTAGCTCGCTAAAAACGGCCTTTTTGATCGGGTGTTACGATTACAAAATAGGGCTGGAACTGTGCCGTGAACATATCAATGAGCTCGAAGATCTCGCGACGACTTATGGTTTGCGCACCCTGTTCAAAGCACCTTGCCCTTTGCGCAAAATCGATCCCGGCACCTATCTCGGCAAGGGAAAGATCGGCGAACTCGCCACCATGGCCGCAAAGCTCAAGGCCGACGTCATCGTTTTTGACGATGAAATCAGCCCCAATCAGCAGCGCAACTTAGAACAACTTTTTCAACGCCCTATTATCGATCGCACTGAACTTATTCTCGAAATTTTTTCTCAGCATGCGCAGACAAAAGAGGCAAAACTCCAAATCGAGCTCGCCCAAAGCCGCTACCAATTGCCGCGACTCAAGCGCCTCTGGACACACCTATCTCGGCAAACATCTGGCGGCAAAGGATTCCTCAAAGGGGCGGGGGAACGGCAAATTGAAATTGACCGCCGCCTCGTCCGCAAGCGGATTCACCAGCTCGAACAAGAGCTTCTAGCTGTCCGCAATCACCGCGCCCTGCAGCGCCAGGCGCGCATGCGCGCTCATTTGCCGAGCTTTTCGCTTATTGGCTATACCAATGTCGGCAAATCGACTCTGCTGCGTGAACTGACTGCAGCTGATGTGCTCGTCGAAGACAAACTCTTTGCCACGCTCGACACCAAATCCCGAAAATTCACCCTGCCTAATACTCAAGAAATTCTTCTTGTCGATACAGTTGGTTTTATTCGCAAACTTCCTCATACCCTAGTCGCTGCTTTTCGCAGCACTTTAGAAGAAGCCCGCTATACCGATATCTTGCTTCATCTCGTCGATGTCAACCATCCACTGGCTATCGAACACGCCGAATCGACTTATCACGTTTTAAAAGAACTCGACATCAAAGACAAGCCAATCATCACCGTGCTCAACAAAGTCGATCTCCTAGATAACCGAGCGATTATCACTCGATTTAAACTCAAATACCCCTGTGTTATTCCCCTTTCTGCGATCACCAAAGAAGGAGTCCCCTCCTTAATTGAAGCGATGACAACAGCGATTAGCGATTTGCGTACGGTGCTCAAGTTGCGCGTGCCTCAAAAAGACTACGCCATTGTCGCTGAACTCATGGAACGCGGGCAAGTGTTAATGCGCGATTACGACGAAGCTGATGTGCTTATCGACGTCGAGTTGCCGAGCTACCTCGCCGGACGCTATGCCGCTTTTGCCCGCTCATCCGACTAGCCTGGATTTGTCACAAGCTCTGCAAAAAGGCTTAACCCAAGTTCACCCCTTGTAGTGTCGAAAAGGGGTGAACTTGGGTTAAGCAAACTGTTTTTTCGAGATTCCAATCTATTTCCGCAGGGAATGTTCTTAGCCTACACTTCGCTACTAAGCCGTGAGTGCGACTTCGCATTTTCAAGCTTCAACTGAGCTTTCCAAAAGTTTCCGGAAAAAATATAAAAGGGAGTGTTGAAACCGGAGAATCTCAGATTTCAAACCCAAGTTGTGTGGTAGAGTTGCTCAGATCAATTTTCTGTTTTTTAACCTGTCCAAAGCTTAAATTTTCAGCTGAAAAAAAAGAATTTTAGATGAGCGATCACAAGACACAACTTGAGTTTTTAATAAAAAAGGCCCTTTCCCCAGATGAGGAAAGAGCCTAGTGGGAGATGAGAGAAATCTTACAATCTCTTTCTAAGAAAGATCCTTAGAACTTCCAGTTAAGGTTAACAAGGAAAGTTTGAAGATTGTTACGCTTATCATGATCTTCCGCTTTTTTTTCAAGCTGAGCTTCATAATTGAGTGTTGTCGCAAAGTTGCCTTTGGTGGCAATCTCTGTTTCAGCACCTAAAACCAACCGATGAGTGGTTTTATTGAAAGCTTGATAAGTAAGCCAAGGGTTATTTTGATCAGCATCACTACTATCAGCTTGATTTAAGCCAAGATGCTGAACAGAGTATTTCCCACTGCTACCGAGCGGAATATAGGTCAACCAACCGATGCGAATCGCTGGAGAAAAGCGGAGGCTATCAAGATTGAAATCTTTAACAACCTTCACTTCAGGGCGTAGAGCCAGTTGAGTATAGTGTTTCCCTTTCACATCATAAGCATAGTCTTTATCACTATTTTCCTTTTCGCTTTTTTCAGTGAACTTAGATTGCCACATGCGAGCAAAGTTGAACTTGAAAGCAGGAATAAGCGCTAGATCTTCTGCTCGAGAAAGATAGAACTTATAGCCTGTTGCGAGCCCAAAATCTGCACTCCAAATAATTGGATTGTAGGTGTAAGTTTGATCGATAGCTAGATCAGTTTCATTGTCAATGATGAGATGGCGACTTCCATCACAAGAAGTTCTTGCCACATCGACTAGTGCATTGAAAAACCATGGACCTTCACTATAGTGGAAAACAGGCCCTAGATGGAATCCATCGAGTTTAGCTGTTCCTCTATCATTGTCAAATTCAATATCGCTGTGCATCCAAGCGCCTTGAAGGCCAAGACCGGCATTTTCTGTGCCGCTAATGAAACCCACTCCGATGCCATAAGTTGTTGCATCAAATCCTGTGATCTGACCCAACTCTGTATTTTGCTTGTAACGGAAAACAGGAACAGGCGATAGCCAAACTTGCTGTCCTCCTTTGACATTATCGAGAACCGCATTCGAAAGCACTGTTTGATTGCGAAGAACAACTTGCTCTGTTGCTGCATACTGAGGAGCCGCTTTTAAATCATGCATAACCTGATCATAAGCTTCTGATGTAAGCCCAGATAGGTTGCTCAAAAGCTTTTCATAAGCTGCATTTTCGTTTAATGGAGCGTCGTTTTCAAACACCCAGGCATTCGCAACATCTTTTATGTGTTCATTATGATCATCTAACTTGAGTGAAAGTGTGTTGCAAATATCCTTTTTTCTTTGTTCGGCTTTTTCAATAGCTTGTACACCAAGAAACTCGGAAAATAATTCAACTTGAATACTTTCTTCAAGAGCAGAACCACCGTTGGTTATTACGGATATCACTAAGTCGATCTTTTGCTCATCAGAAAGAGCGTCAATAGCCCGGCTTATAATTTTTTTAGCTTCGGCTAGATTGTTGTTAGTGAGCGCGTCAGCAAGACCAGCCCCGATATTTTTACCATTCTTGGGTAAAGAATCCTGAAATTTACTGGCGAATTGGGTAAAATCGTCCTTCTCACTAAGGTTAACCATTGAGCCTAAAGCTCTATTTAGAGACTCTTTATGTTCGCCCATAAATTCTCGATCACTAACCATAGATTTAGTGCTAACCCCTAATTCATCAGCAAGTTGTTTTCTGTTTTCTTTTGATGGGTTTTTTTGATATTCATGCCAGGTATTGCGAAAGTCCTGATAACTTTTAATATCATCAATAAGTTTTTTGCTACTTTGCTGCCTTTCTAGCTTTGCGCCGGCCACACCGCTCTTTTTACCAGAAGTGCTTGGGTCTAATGCGAACCCAAAAGAGCTCACGAGGCACAAGAGAGCCAGCAAATATCGTTTTTTTAAGCTAAATGATAAAAGACTTTTTAGGGTCTTTCTTACATTCAATCCAATAATTTTTCGATTCATATTCTAATCCTTTTTGAAGGGTAAAAAATAATTTTTTTCTAACCTTATTTGTTTTAATTGTGTTTAAAGGCAATCATTTCAAAAACAACAAGCATGAATAATATGAAATAAGTACAGAAAAGTCAA
>JBCCHO010000139.1:0-5864 GCA_039028715.1 Chlamydiota bacterium
AAAATTTCGCCTTGTTTTTCCTCCAATAGCAGATTGAGACCTCTCTCTGGGGAAAATCATGGGGAATTGCTGTCGCACTCATAGGTTCATGGAAAAAAACAATGGCAATCGAGTATGATAGCGCCTCTAATCCGAGTTTGCTACTTGTAGCGAGAGAGATTTTTGAAATGTTGTTGATTATCAATCACTTACGCTCTGAATGCAGGGCCCATGAGACCCCATTTCCAAAATCGCAAGTGGTTTAGAACCCAAGTTGTGTGGTATATACCCGAGCCGATTCAAAATGAAAAAAGGTCGGTGATTTGGCGCGGCTATTTTGATCGACTTTTTCCTGGGTTCTTATCCGGCAGGTGGATAAAACCCAGGGAAAAATCGGTCAAAAGGGTCCGCCAAATGCGCTGAGATTTTCTCACTTTGAATCGGAAGGAGTATAGTTGCTCAGATAAATTTTCTGTTTTTTTACCTGCCCAACAGTTGAAAAAAGAGAATTTTAGATGAGTAATTACGCCACACAACTTGGGTTTAGAATCAGTAAGACGATAAAATTCTCTCATTACAAGTGGCAAACTCGAGCTAAACTGATTACGATTGGAGATTTCTATTCTTATGGAAGATTTAAAGCAGCAGTTAAAGGCTTTTACAACCGAGCGGGATTGGGATTCTTTTCATAATCCAAAAAATCTTTTACTCTCCCTATTTTCGGAGGTGGGCGAACTTGCAGACCTTTTTCGTTGGCTCACACCAGAAGAAAGTACCGCAGCGATGAAAGATTCCTGGCTCGCTGACCAAGTCGAGCAAGAGATTGCCGATGTTTTCAACAATTTGCTCCTTCTAGCAATGAAGCTCGATATTGACCTGGTTACTGCAAGCAAAAAAAAGATCAAGCTCAATGAAAAAAAATACCCAGCAAATCAATGGAAAGGAAAAACCTGGCAAAAAAAAATCATGTCCAATACCCCGCAACCCAAAGCGCAGGAAAAATAGTTGACCGCGCAGGAAAAACCCAAGCTTACGTCGTATAACCACTCAAATAAATTTTCTGTTTTTTACCCATCTGAGGCTTGAATTTCCAGCATACTTGAATAAAGCAGGTGAAAATTTAGGCCTCGGGCAGGTGGGAAAAGAGAATTTTAGATGAGCTGTCATAAGACGTAAGCTTGGGTTAAAAGGTCTTTCCAAATAAGATCGTTATACTGATTGTCATGGCAAAAAAATCCAGTGCCGAGCTCGTTTCCAACCGAAAAGCAAGGCATAACTACGAAATCATTGAAACTTACGAAGCGGGAATCGTTCTCGTAGGAACTGAAATTAAATCTCTGCGTCATCACGGAGGCGCCCTCCAAGATGCCTACGTGGTTATTGACAAAAATGAAGCTTGGCTCAAAAATGCCTCGATCGCACCTTATCAATATGGCAATGTGTATAACCACGAAGAGAAGCGAGACCGAAAACTTTTACTTCATCGACGAGAGATCGATAAACTTAAACGGATTGTTGACCAAAAAGGACTGACGTTAATTCCGCTTTCTCTTTACTTAAGTAAAGGACGCGTGAAAGTGAAACTGGCTGTTGCCCGAGGAAAAAAATTATACGACAAGCGCAAGGCAACCCAAGAACGCGAAAAAGAACGCGAAATTGCTCGCGCACTAAAAGCTAAACATTGAGCATCTACACGCTTGCTCAACATGTGATAACTATACTTACTTCCGATTCGAAGGAAAAAATATCATGAAATTGATCACATCAAGGTCTAGTCTCGCAACCACAATCGGTAAAATTCAAGGAATTGTTCCGAAAAAACCGGCCATTCCGATCTTAGCTAATATCCTTCTCGAAGCACGCGATGGCTGCATCTCAATTGCTGCGACAGATCTTACCGTTGGCATGTGCGCTCAAATCGAGGCTACGGTCACCCAGCCTGGAGCGATTACACTTCCCGCTCGCCTGTTTTTTAAACTCATTCGCGAACTCACCTCTGCAGACGTTGAAATTGAAGCCGTTGCAGAAGAGACTGCAGTGATCCGCACTGGAAGCGCTCACTTCCGCCTCTGTGGAATGCATAAAAGCGAGTTCCCAGCGCTTTCCAATCTTGCTCAAGCAAAGTCCTTTAAGCTTCCCGCCCATATACTCAGAGAAATGTTCACCCACTCGACGTTCGCAGCAGCGCGAGAAGATAGCCGTCAAATGCTCAATGGAGTACTCATGCGCCTTGTTGGGAAAGAGGCAATTTTTGTCGGCACAGACGGCAAGCGGCTCGCCAAGCTCTCGACTCTTATTGCCATTGAAGAAGAGTACCATCATGACTACGTGATTCCCTTAAAAGCTGTTGAAGAAATCATCAAGTTGCTCGATGAGGAAGAGGAAGTAACTGTCCGGCTCCTCCCAGATAAAATTGGGATTGAAACTGCCTCAGCTTTTATCATCACCCAGCTCATCTCTGATGATTTTCCAGACGTCGATCGAATCATTCCAACAGCGCCGCCGCTTGCTATCAAGCTGCACCGAGAAGAGCTGATGACACTGCTCAGACAAATTTCCCTCTTTACCCCGGACAAGGGACATTCGGTTCTATTTACTTTTCACGACAAAGAACTCAAGCTAGGGGCAACGAGTAAAGATATTGGCGAAGGTGAAGTCTCAATGCCAGTCGATTACACTGGAGATAAGTTAGAAATCGCATTCAATCCGCTTTTTTTCCACGATATTTTACGCCACTGTCGTGAAGAAGTTATTTCGCTTGCACTCACAGACCCCTATAATCCTGGCCTCATCACCGATGCCATGAATTCAAAATTTGTTTTAATGCCAATGCGGCTACAATCCCCCGTAGCTTAAAACCCAAGCTGTGTGAAAATGATCGTTGTCAAAGGCCGTGAGCCATGCATCTAACAGCGCTTACTCTGCATCACTTTCGCAATTATACACGCGCAACGATTCCTTTTGCGCCGGGAATGAATGTCATTCAGGGAAATAATGGCGCAGGAAAAACCAATTTGCTTGAGGCGATTTATCTCTTAACAACAGGCCGCTCGTTTCGCACAGCTCATCTCGCCGATCTGATTCAAAAAGGGTATGACTCCTTTTACCTCGAAGCGCACTTTAAGCGAGAAGGCGTTGCTCAATCTTTGGGTTTTGGATTTGATAAAACCAAGCGCACGATTTACCACAATAGCTCAAAACAGCGCGGCAGCTCCGATCTACTCGGCCTTTTTCCCTCTGTCTTATATGCTCCCAAAGACAGTGCTTTAATTGCAGGGGCACCTGCCGATAGACGTCGGTTTCTCAATATTCAGCTCGCTCAAATGCAACCAGTCTACGCCTACCACCTCGTGCGCTACCACAAAGCGCGTGGGCAGCGCAATGTCTTGCTCAAAAGGCATGACACAGAAACTATCTGCAGTTGGGAACAAGTGATGGCCGAATCGGGCCACTATCTGATCGAAAAGCGGAGCCAGCTGATCACAGCACTGAGACCTAAAGTTGCCGACTACATAGCGGCTCTCTCGCCAACTGATGCTCCATTTAACCTGCACTATCAACCCTCTATTCCACTTAAAGAAAACGAAAGCCAAGCGCGAGGACAACAACTGATGATGCGCTTTCAACAAGAGCGCGCCAAAGAGCTTCTCTTTGGAGCTACACTTTCTGGCCCTCACCGCGATGATTTACTGATTTCCTATTGCGATCGAGAAGCAAAGGTCTACGCAAGCGAAGGGCAAAAAAAAACCTGCGTCGCTGCATTAAAGATGGCCGAATGGGACCACTTGGCCAGCCAAATCGGCTGCCAACCTCTCTTTACAATCGATGATTTTGGCACGCATCTAGATGCTCTTCGCATTGAACGCCTAGAGCGTCAATTGACTCATTTTGGTCAGATTCTCGTCACGACTCCCCACTCCCCATTTCCCAATGCTTCCCAACTCACCATTTGCGATGGCCAACTGACAGATCAAGCCGTATGAGAAGCTCAACATTACAACCCAACTCGAGTAAAAAACTCTTGCCATGGATCATCTGGGGGCTATGCGCTCTTTTTTTCTTGTACGAGTTTTTATTGCGCACAGCTTTGGGAACATTTCAGCAACCGATCATGGCTGATTTAAACCTCTCTTCAGTTAAATTTTCTATTCTCAGCACTTCGTCATACCTGTTAATCAGCGGCCTGATGCAGATTCCCGTAGGGCTGATCATCGACCGCTATGGCTTAAAAAAGTCACTGTTAATCGGCGCTGTTGTTTGTGCGCTTTCTGCAATCGGAATGGCCTATTCAACTACGTTCATAGCTGCCCTTACAGCCAGACTTTTGACCGGACTTGGAGCAGCCTTTGGCTTTATCTGTCTTTTGATTGCCGTTTACGATTGGTTGCCAATTCGCAACAAAGCGTTATGGATCGGGCTATCGCAATTTATTGGGACAATAGGGCCTATGCTCGCCGCAGGTCCACTCAACACTACTGCAAACCATGGATTGGTAGGATGGCGCCTTATTTTCTTTGCTCTTGGCATGATTGGGATTGCTTTGGCTGGCGTCATCTTTTTAGTCGTCAAAAACCCGCCTAAAAAACGCGCTATTTCCACTAGTTCGCATCAATTAGAAAGCTTCAAGTCAATCATTTGCGAGCTATTTTCCCGCTTTCAGCCTTGGGCAATCGCTCTTTTTTCTGGATTTCTCTATTTTTCTATCGGGTACTTATCGGAAAATGAGACAAAAATTTTTCTGTCGTTAAAAGGCTTCAGCTCTAATTTTTCCTCTTACATGATCACCATTGCTTGGCTTGGATACGCCATCGGATGCCCTTTATTGGGATTTTTGGCTGATTATGTCCAAAGTAAAAAAAGCCTGATGACTATCGCCTCTTGTTGTTGCATTCTAGCTAGTGTTGCGATTGTCTTTGCGACCCGCCAACCCCAGTTGCTCGGTGCTTTTTTTCTTCTTGGCATCGGGGCAAGTAGCCAAAGCATTGGTTTTGCAGCAATGGCCGAAGAAGTAAAGCCAAACCATCTAGCGGTAGGTCTTAGCCTGAATAACGGCATAATCGCATTGACCGCCGCTGTCAGCGCTCCGCTTATTGGCTCTTTGATTGATTTTTCAAAACAAGGATCTAACACAACTCTTAGCAACTACTATTTCGCCTTTTCCTTTTTTATCGCCATGACCTGCATTCCACTTGTCCTCGCGCTCTTTGTATTTAAACCCAAAGTGAGCCCTATAACCCTCAACACCCCCCAAAATGGCCAGATAGCAACTTTAAAGAACGAATAGAACAGGAGATAACACCTTTGGTAGAGAAATTTCTCAATCAACGAGGGTTAGGAATTTCACAAGAGAAATCTAGAATCACTCACGTAGGAACGGGTTTCGATTTCTTGGCCCAAGTTCACCCCTTATCGGTTAGAAGGAGACACTTTCACGTCTTCAACTCCCACAGATCCCATCGTGCCGATTTCCAGCAATGGGCTTTTCAACAAAGATTTACAACTGAGCATACTGCTCGATTTTGGTATACGGCATCACCAGCCTCGGCCTTCTTATTGGGTATGCTTTCAGGACTTTCTTATACTTTTCCCAACTCATTCGTCCTTTTTGACTTCTTGAGCTTAGGCTCTTTCTCCAATACCTCTTGGTGAATCGGTATATCTGATAGAGTGCCTTTATGTTGCCCCATTATCCCTGGATAAAGTAGGGGCCATTTTTCCGTTTCAAGCAGGGGAAAAAGAATAATTCAAATGAAGCCTCCCCGCAGCAAGCTGCGGGGTATCTAGTCTTCCCAAAATATTAGCTGATCGGGATGATCTCCTAGTTTTTGCCTATGTAACCTTTTGTATTCGTCTTTTCTCCCTTGCTTTTTAACATAGTGAGCAAT
>JBCCHO010000140.1:0-5851 GCA_039028715.1 Chlamydiota bacterium
GGCCTTATACCCTCGAACCCCTGAAAACGGCAAGATTTGAATTTCTCCATAGAGCACAAAAAATATTTAATTTTAGCTTAATGTTTAAGGTACTTTGTCAATGCGGACAACTGCTATCTGGCCATTTTAGGGGGTTCGAGGGTATAGGGCCATGTACTCTACGCCCTTTTTCATAAAACAATCGATCTTTATCAATACCAGCAATAATAAAGTGTTGCTCATTTTCTATACTACGAACAACTTCTTGACCATCTGGGTCATATATTACGCTATGACCAGGACAAGTAGACTCGCCATCGTTAGACCAAACCCAGTCAGCTCCTACTAGCCAGCAACGGTTCTCATGCGCACGGGCAATAAATTGACTATAATAGGGTGGACGTTTAGCAAAAGGATGTTTTAAAGGCACCTTGTTACACATGGGAGTAAAAAGAATAGTTGCTCCTTGAAGAGCTAAGATACGAGAGGGTTCAAAATAATTAGCATCTAAACATATAACTACTCCGAAGGCAATGCCTTTGCTATAAAAAGTAGAAAACTGATTTCCAGGAGTAAAATAATTATGATATAAGTAATGCTTTCGTTGAATGCCTAAGAGCTTACCCTTTTCTATTATGGCCGCTGAGTTAAAAACCTTATCTTGCTCAAGTTCGTTAAATCCAATAATAAAAGTAGCATTAAAAGAAGCAGTCTTATCAAGAAGATTTCGAAAATCAACATCTTTAATTCTGATTGCTGTTTTTTCTGCAATTTCTTTCTTAGCGTAATAGCCAGTGAGAAATCCTTCAGGAAAACAAAGAAAATCAACATTCTTTGTGTCAGCTACTTTTAAGCTCGCTAAAATTTGTTGTGTTCGCTCTTTAATTGAATGTTTAGGGATGATTTGACAGGCGGCAACATAAATAGTCATAAAA
This sequence comes from Chlamydiota bacterium, assembly GCA_039028715.1. Taxonomy (GTDB): domain Bacteria; phylum Chlamydiota; class Chlamydiia; order Chlamydiales; family Simkaniaceae; genus JBCCHO01. The sequence goes on from JBCCHO010000140.1 coordinate 915, forward strand.
GATATACCCTGATTTTAAAAAGCATTTGCTGTGGAAATTTGCCTTGTTATCGATGAGAAACCAACTCTGTACTCAATAGTTTTTTAGAGCTAAATGTACTTCTTAGTACATTCTTTTTAAGTCCCCGCTTTTTCATCCAGTTATGTAAATTTGCTTCTGTTGTTCCATAGCGATTTGCGATAAATTTTTGACTCGATCCATGAGCTAAGAGAGCTTCAATCTCTGGTTTATAAGCATCCAACTTACTTTTCCCTGGCCCTTTGGGTCTTCCCAGCTTTACTCCTGCTTCTTTCTTGGCTCTTAAGGCTTCTTTTGTCCTCTGAGAGATGAGATCTCTTTCGATTTCTCCCGCCATTGAAAAGGCCATTGCAATAATTTTGCTTTGGATGCTCTGGTCAAGCTCCCAGTTTCCTTTGACGGAAAAGATCTTGATTCCTTTTTGAGTCGCAAGCGATAAGATTTCCATGCATTCGAGCATGCTTCTTCCAAGACGAGAAAGTTCGCTAACGACAATGCTGTCCCCGCTACTTAAATCCTCAATAAGCTCCCCAACTTTGCGATCTTTCCAGCGGATTCTTCCAGATATTTTTTCTTCTACAAAATCGATCTTCCCTATCTGTTTCTCATTTACGAGCTTTAGGATATCGGCTTTATTTTTCTCGATGTCTTGATCCAACGTTGAAACTCTTAAATATCCAACAACCTTATTGCGTTTCTTAGCCATTTTCTTCTAACTTCGATGAAATCCCAGTTTTAGGACTAATTCTATAAGAAAAACATTTCTTTTTTCAATGATTTTTGGTTAATATTTCTTATTTTTTAAACGAACATTTTTTATGTAGCTTGAAAACAGCAGAAACCATAAACGAAACAGACAGCTCATTTCCTAATCAAAAAGACCCCCGACCATTTTCGGTATCATCTGACTTTTCAGATGAAGAGATGGCAAGAGATTGGACATTGTCTCAAGCTGACAAAAAAGAGATTAGCAACTATCGGAATGAGTTTCGTACATTTGTTGCTGCTCAGATTTGCTCTATCAGGCTTTATGGACGTTTCCTTGCTGAAGTGAATGAATTATCCCCCAAAATCATTAGTTATCTCAATAGCCAACTTAATTTGCCTCCATCTCTCACAACAGCGACACCAGATAGAAAAGCCACATACACAAAACAAAGAAGCAACATTTTAAATTATCTGGGATTTCAGAAGTTTGATATCGACGCTCAAAAAGCTTTGGAATCTTGGGTTGCTGGGCAATCTCGCCAAGGGATGTTGCCCGATGAATTATTAAAGCGAGCAGAAACATTTTTACTCTCAAAACGCATAGTTCTTCCTGGAGCATCTATCCTAAAAAGGCTTGTCATCAGCGTGTGTTCAGAAGTGCATGAAAAAATCTTCAAATCTCTCTATCTTAAAATTCCATCAAATGTGAAGCGCTCCATCGACCAGATGCTTACCGTACCAGAAGGCGAAAGAACATCATACTTCTATAAACTGAAGGAATACCCTCCTTCAGCTAAGATATCTTCGCTTCAAAGTTATCTGGAACGTTATCAATCTTTAGAGGACGTTGAAATCGATGAATTTCAAAAAAACTTAATCGATCCAGCATTTTCGAGTTACCTCTTTAAATTAACCAAAAGCTACAAATCAAAATACCTTAACCGGTTCAATGATTACAAACGCTATACCATGATGGTCTGTTTCATGATTGAAACTCGAAAGACGCTACTTGATCATCTTGTCAAGATGCATGACCAATATCTTACAGATGTTTGCCGCCATTCAAAAAGATCCTATGAAAAGAAGCATCGTGAGCATCGAAAGCGACAAAAGAAGGCGATTGATAGAGTTCTTGATGCAACTCATACCCTTGTTAATTGGACTGAAGAAACTATTCCCATAGAGACTGTCTGGAAAAAAACTAGCAAGGAAAAGTTGGTCGAATCTATCAATGACCTTCGTATCTTTAAGTATCTCGAAGAGCGTGGATATGGCGATCTTCTCCTTGCTAGATATCCAAGCCTTCGCAAGTACTTCGTTGATTTTGTCCGCTTGCCATTTGAAAGCGAATCAGGAAGTAGCGATCTTATGAAAAGCATTGAAATTATAAGGAAACTGGACTCTGGGGGAATAAAATCAATCCCTAAGAAGGCGCCTCTCTCTTTTGTTCCCAAGGAACTTTATCGCGCCCTCAAAGAAAAGAATGGGAAAATCAACCGCAATGCTTGGGAGATGGGGCTTGCGCTTGCGATAAAAGACGCTCTACGTTCGGGAGACCTTTACTTGCCTAAGAGTAAGCAACATGTCTCATTTTGGAACCTTATTCTAAATGACATGAGTTGGGATGAGAACAAAAAAAATGCTTTTGAGGAACTTGAGCAACCACAACAAAATGACGTTAAAGAGTTTTTAATTGAGAAATTTAGATGCTCAGCAGATCAAGCCAATGAAAGATTTACTCAAGGCGAGTTTGCAGAGATTCACGATGGGAAGCTGCGATTGAAACGATATTATAAGGCTCAAATCCCGTCTTCTGTTACTAGCTTGCAGAATACAATCGATGCAAGTATGCCATCTATTCGCATTGAAAAGTTGCTTGTAGAAGTGGATCAATTAGTAGGGTTTAGCAGACATTTTGTGCCGATTCAGCACCACAATTCACGACCGAAAAAATTCTACAAGACACTGATCGCAGCCATTATATCTCAAGCTACAAATCTTGGAGTGGTCTCTATGAGCGCAAGTGTGAAAGATATCAGCATAGATATGTTGCGTCACGTATTAAACCATTTCATTCGTGAGGAAACGTTAAAGTTAGCTAGCGCAGAAATTGTCAATCACCATCATCGACTTCCCCTTAGTTCTATCCATGGAGACGGGACTTTATCCTCTTCAGATGCTCAACGCTTCAAAGTCCGTTCCGATAGTCTGGTAGCATCCTATTATCCCCGTTACTATGGCTATTACGAAAAAGCAATCGGTCTCTACACACATGTATCTGATCAATACTCTGTCTTTAGTACCAAAGTTATTTCTTGCAGTCCTAGAGAAGCTCTTTACGTTTTGGATGGACTTCTTGAAAACAACACAATTCTCAAAATTCGTGAGCATACTACAGATACCCACGGATATACAGAGATCGTTTTTGCTCTTTGCCACCTGCTAGGATTTTATTTTATGCCTCGCATTCGAGACCTAAAGAATCAGCAACTATATCGCATTGAAAAAAGGTCTGATTATGGGGTTTTCAACCCATTACTAAGTAAAACGGTGAATATAGGGATCATCGAAGAACAATGGGAAGCAATGATCAGAGTAGCCATCTCTATGAAGAAACGGGTAGCTCCTGCTCATGTTATCGTTGAGCGTTTAACCAACAGTTCCCCATCAGACCGATTATCTAAAGCGTTTACCAATCTAGGACGAATTATTAAAACCGAATATATTCTACGATACCTGACCGATCCGAATCTAAGAAGAACTGTACACTTACAGCTAAACAAAGGGGAATATCGACACAAGTTACCGAGATGGATTTTCTTTGCTAACCAAGGGGAGTTTTGTACTGGCGATTATGAGGAGATCATGAACAAAGCTAGCTGTTTGAGTCTAGTGTCTAATGCGATTCTTCTCTGGAACACGATCAAAATCAATGGGATTCTGGAAAGTCTTCGCGAGCGAGGAGGGGAAATTGATGACGAGGCACTATCACATATCTCGCTTCTCCCGTTTAAACATGTATTGCCGAATGGAACCTATTTTATTGAAGACAATGAAAGATGATTTGCACGGGGAAATAGGGTTATCGATTAGTAAAAAATATTTGAAACCGTAACTTTCTGTTCAAATGGCCCCGCTGGTCCAAAATAGGATGTCAGAGGGCGATTTTGTCAATGAGATCCCTATTTGCACCGGAACCTTTCAGACTCCTTCCAAAACAGTTAATCAGGATGTAGCTCTTGAATGAGCTCTCCTTTTGGAGAAAAAACCATCCCTTTCCAGTCAGATATATTACGAGCCTCAGAACTGAAATTAACCCCGATCACTAAGGTTGGCTTATCTTGGCTTGAGAACCTTTCCCGGTATTTCTTTGTTTCAGCTTGAGTTAACGCCATGTCTGCATTTTGATCTAGTTTGAGCTCAAAGATACAAATGGCTTTATGGGTTTCACAAGCGAGATCGATTCTTCCGATATTGGTTGCTATCTCGGTGGTGGTGGTTATTCCTGACTTTTCCAAAAACGTGAAGAAAACAGCTTGGTAGAAACCTTCTTTAGCCTTTGAAAAGGCTTGATAGCTGATTTTTGCAAAATGCGCGTTGATTGTTTGAAAAAAAGAATTCAAATCATAAGCTTCAATATCGTGTCGAAGCTTCTCGCCTTCTCTCATCACGACTAGGGGGCTAACCCTGGCAAAGTCTTTGAGAAGAGTATTAAAGAAAGCCTCTTGTACTTCCTTGTTTGGAAAGTCAAGTGTATAAGAGTTCTCTTCTTCTCTGTGGTCAGTAATTGTTAAGTAACCTGTTTGAAACATCAAAGGAACAAGGTCAATATCATCTAACTGGTTGATATCGGAAAGCTCGCTTTTTAAAGCTTGAGCTCCTTTAAGTGGAATAATAGACTGAGGATGTTTCTTAACTTGCTCAATGAGGAAAGAAGGAGTTCCTGTAGCATACCAGTAACTTTGGGGTTCTCCTTCATCGAGATAGTTGAGGGTTGAAAAGGGGTTGTAAACAGATGTTTGTTCTTTAGAGAAGCGGTACCCGTTGTACCAATCTCGGATCTCTTTTAAAACCGTTTGATCCTGCTTGCCTTTTTCTTTTACGATCTTTTGGATATGCTCTTTAAAATCTTTTTTTATTTCTTCTTCTGTGTACCCCATCATGCCTGCATACTTAGGGTTCATTGTGATATCTTTCAAATTATTGAGCCC
>JBCCHO010000141.1:0-5778 GCA_039028715.1 Chlamydiota bacterium
AAAAAGTTGAGCAAGATGTTTTTCGAGATTTCAAGGAGATCTTGCAGGGAATGGTTGTAACCATTTCCAAAAGAGCTCCTTGGAATCTCGGAAAACAGATGCTCCAAATTTTTCCAGAGCCTTGTGAGAAATGCGGGTTACGCCCAATCACCCATCTTTTTACAGGTTGATTCAGCTTCGGTGTATACCAAAGCTGAATCAACGTGAGAAAGTCTGCCGAGTTGAGCGATCTTTTTGATCAGTTTAATGGGGGTCTGGGATATTGTTAGCAGTCGTTTCTATTGACTTATCATTGGTAGTGAGTTGATCATTTTGTTGCATGGGAGCAGAAGAAGAAAGATTATTTTTTGGGACGTCGATGTTTTGTTGCTGTTTGGGTGCAGGTGGCGTTTTGGCATTTTTAGGGCTATTAGGGTCGGTGCGATTCGAATTTTGGGTCATCGTTTGTTTTATATTTTCTATAGATATGTTGTGGGGCAAAGTTTGATTAGGATTACAGGCGTGGATGTTGATGAAACTGCCGTCTGTATTAGATATGATTGGGCCGTTGTACTTTTCGTCTATTGGGTCCGAAAAACTGACTTTATGAAGGCAACCGTAGCTCTTATACAGCATGTCTTTGCGTTGCTTTTGCTCGTTAAATTTTTCTTTGAGGGCAATAAGCTCTTCCTCTTTTTCGCTCGCTAAGTTTGGGTCTTGCAGCTTGTTCATGATAGTTTTAAATTTTGCAAGGTTGTTATTCGTGTATGTAAACGCAGTGTTGAGGGTCTTACAGTGAAATGTAAGATCTGTGAAAAATCGTGTTGACGCTTTTTTGTTGTCATAGGTGTTGAGGGTTTTTGTAACCATGTTGAGCTTACTTTTAATCTCATTGAATTTCGATTGGAATTCAGAAAGCAAAGTTATCTCATTTCTCAGAAGAATAGGGCTATTTAGTCTTGTGGTATTGGGAGGTGGCGTTGTAGAACGTTTATTAATGAAATAGACAATCCCGATAAATGATGTAGTAACGGCAATTCCCCATCCCGTTTTGGGGCGGTCGTTACAAAACTTGGCTAGTAGTTTAATAGGGCTCGTAAGAGATAATACAAAGCGGTGGATTTTCTCCGAGACGTTGGGTAGCTTAAAAGACGGAACTTTGGGGAAAGAGGGTAAATAATGAGTAAGGGAACTAATGCTTGGTGATAACATTTGTGCAGGCCTCCAATATAATTGAGTATTATTCGAGATTCTTGCAAAAGATCTGCTTGGAAAGAGTTTTTGCGCAGTTAACAGTGAAGCCCCATTGGGTTTCACGCTATGCCGGTTACGTTTGAAACAGGTGAAAAATACCCGCCTTGTTGCGCTTTCTTTTATCGCCTTTTACTCTTGAACAGAGCTGCTCTTTCGAAAACTCAAAGTGAGTGATAGTTCATCCGTTAAACATTTTTCGATCTTAGGCTGGCCTAAAATCTTTAAGCTTTCCTTCCAAAAATGATAGTTGCAAGAACTTCATTTGTAATTGAAATTTGAGTTAAAACACCTCCGTCTTATCTAGTCGTAAATGGGTAGATTTCAGGTGGCGCTTGCTAGTGTGCGCGCTAGATTTTAAATAAATAGTATAAATTATTTAAAGTTTTAATTTTTAGAAGCCACATTTTCCCTGGAGTTTTTACAATTTCAGGGAAATTGCCGCGAGCTGTATCGCTTGCTTTTGGGTAAATACGGCGCTATAATAGAAACCAATGCTTACTTAATTTATGGTAGTTCAGATAAATTTTATGGTTTTTACCATTTGGGACTTGATCTTTTTGGAGCGCTCTGGGTGCGTTAAGGTGAGCAAGGACAAGTCCATAGCGAAATAACTTAGGCAATTTTTTCATACAAACACGCACCTAACCCGTATTTCTCACCAGCTCTGCGTAGAAGGTTGAACAGTCTGTTTTTTCGAGATTTCAAGTGACTTTCGCAGGGAATATTCATAAACATTTCCAAGAGAGTCACTTGGAATATTCGGGAACACAGATGTTCCAAGCTTTCCCAGAGGCTGGTGAGAAATACGGGCTAAAACCCAAGTTTTTATTCTTTATACGACAAACATCTCCCGCTAGGCACGGCAGCGACTTTGCCAACGCTTTTTGTGACTACAAATGGCGGGTTTAAATTGATGAAGCAGGAAACACTATGCATGACGATTTGGCAGCGAGATTAAACGAACTTCGCGATCGGTTACTTCATATGCGGAGGTATCTTTGACTTAGACCAAAAAGAGAAAGAATTAGCGGGGCTTGAACAGCAAATGGGTGACGGTGATTTTTGGCTCAATCGCAGCGCAGCTGAAAAAGTTGTTGCTAGCGCCAATACCCTGAAGCAATGGGTCGTTCCTTGGCGAGAAGCGAACAGTCGGTTTGAAGATGCAGCGCAACTTCTAGAAGAGGTTGGCCCAGACGATGATCGCTCCCTTTACGAAGAGCTCATTGCGGAACTCGACAATGTTGAAAAACAGGTCGAGGAGCTCGAAATTCGGAAAATGCTTTCGGGAGAGCTCGACCACAATAATTGCTTTCTCAGTATCAATGCTGGTGCCGGCGGCACAGAATCGTGCGATTGGGCTGAAATGCTCGCGCGGATGTATCAAAAATGGGCGACAAAGAGGGGATGGGGGATTGAAGTGATTGAAGTCCTTAGTGGTGAAGTTGCTGGAATTAAGAGCATGACGCTGCGTCTTATCGGTTCTTTTGCTTATGGTTATTGCAAAGCCGAGAAAGGTGTGCATCGGTTGGTGCGCATTTCTCCGTTCGATAGCAATGCCCGTCGCCATACGAGCTTTGCTTCTGTCAATGTGACACCTGAAATTGACGAAGCTATTCAGGTTGCCATTGTTCCAGAAGAAATTCGAGTCGATACGTTCCGCTCATCGGGAGCGGGAGGACAGCATGTCAATACGACTGATTCCGCGGTGCGCATAACCCACTTGCCGACGGGAATCGTTGTTTCGTGTCAGGGAGAGCGAAGTCAATTGCAGAATAAAGAGACCTGTCTTAAGATGCTTCGCTCGCGTCTTTATGAGAAAGAGGTTCTCGAGCGGGAGCAAAAGCTGCGCGAAATAGGTGGCGAAAAGAAAGAAATTGCTTGGGGATCGCAGATTCGCAGCTATGTCTTTCAGCCCTATACTTTGGTTAAAGATAATCGAACGAAATATGAAGAGGGAAATGTTTTTGCTGTCATGGATGGAGAAATTGATGGGTTTGTTAAAGCTTATCTCAAAGAGTTTGGTTAGGTGCAATGGGAACGTGGATCACTGAGGAAGAAGAGTATACAATTCGCTATTCGGAGTCTAATGACTTGCCGGCACTTCGACAATGGATCAGTCAGCCTGAAGTCATGATTTGGTATCCGGTTTCATCGGTAAGCGATGCTGAAATTATGACGGCAAACTGGATTGGGTTTTCCCGATTTAGAGCGAGTCTCACAGCGGTGTACCGCAATCGAGAAGTGGGCATTGCAACTCTTTTTTTAATGCCTTACCGCAAGTTGATTCACCACTCCTTGATGTACTTTGTCGTTGCTCCAGGTGAGTGGGGAAAAGGCATTGGAACTTCATTGCTGAGAAATATTCACCATTTGGCTAAAACTGAATTTCGGTTCGAAAAAATTCATGCCGAGGTTTACTCAGGATGTCCCGCAATTCCCCTTTTTGAAAAAGCGGGATATCGGGAAGTTGTGCGTCAAGAACGCGCCGTTAAGGAAAGTGACGGAAGTTATCGCGCACGACTGATTATGGAAATAGAATTAACAGCAGATCAAGCGAAAGCTAGCAAGGAAGAAAATGGGTAGAAAGCCGATAATCCGCATCCGGGAGACAGTCAAGACAGACGCTCCATGGATTGAAAAGTGGTTGATGGAGCCTGGAATCCTCGAAGGATTTCCCATGATCGATAAGAGAGAGATCGATGACGCAGTGCGAGTTTGGATGCAGTATGTGGGAAAAGGGATGGCGATTACTGCGCTTTATAAGAAAGAGCCTTGTGGGGCGGGCAATCTCTACATCCAGCCGATTGAGAAACTAAAACACCAATGTTTGTTTGTCGTCGTTGTTGACCCAAAGTATCAAGGGCAAGGCATTGGAACGCTATTGATTCGGATGTTAGAGCGGCGCGCTAAAGAGCGCTTTAAAATTGAACTATTGCACTTAGAAGTGTATGAAGGCAACCGCGCGATTCGGCTTTACGAGCGGCTCGGCTTTGTCTACTATGGTGAACATCCTGGCTTTTTGAAAGATTCTGCCGGCAACTATTTAGGCAAAGTATTAATGCAAAAATCTTTGGTGTAAGTCATGGCTGGACATAGTAAGTGGGCAAATATTAAGCACAAAAAGGGGCGAGCGGATGCAAAAAAGGGGAAAATGTTTTCGCGCATTACAAAAGAACTGATCAGCGCGGTGAAACAGGGCGGCCCCGATCCGAAGAGCAATGCAAAATTGCGCGCGGCAATTCAAAAAGCAAAAGCGATCAACTTGCCCGCCGACAATATTGAGCGCAATATCAAAAAAGCATCAAATGTCGACCAATCCGACTATACTGAATTAACGTATGAGCTTTACGGCCATGGCGGTGTGGGAATTGTAGTTTTTGCAATGACCGATAATAAAAACCGCACAGCCTCGGATATGCGCATCGCAACCAATAAAAAAGGGGGAACGATTGCCTCGCCAGGCTCGGTGATGTTTAATTTCGATAAAAAAGGGGTGATTCAGATTGCGCTCGATCAAACAACCGAGGACGAGCTTTTTGAGCAAGCGAGTGAACTAGGAGCTGAAGACTTTGAGGTGGCAGTCGAGCACTATTTGGTCATTACATCCTCCGAAGCGCTTTACGAAGTCAAAGAAAAACTCGACCAAGCGGGGATCCCCACCGCAGAAGCTAATTTAGAGATGATTCCCAAGGTGATGGTTGCTTGCGATGAGGCGACTGCCAAGGCGAACCGAGAACTCATTGACTGGCTCGAAAACCTCGATGATGTCGATGAAGTCTTTCACAATATGGAATCTTGATTTTACTCGATTCGGAGAAACAGGTATTCCAAACTTTTCAGAGTCTGATGAGAAATGCCGGTTAGAGGCGTCACTTGAAAAAGTTTTGACGAGCAGCTGTCGCTGCTTTTTTTGTTTCAAGAGACACGCCGTCAGAAGTTTTAGAATAAATCTTTTTGCAGCGCCGACAACAAGACGTGCTTTCTAGGGCCAAACGTACGATTGCCGCTGTGCCAATAAGTGTTGATAGTATCAGCGACACCGTTTGTACTGTGTTCATTGGCTTTTCGGTAGAAGGGCTTGGGCATGGATCAAAAAACTTAGGTTTGAATAGATAGGGTGCAGTGATAGGGATCATTAAAGCTTCCAGGGCTGGTTTTGTAAACTACAGCTAGTATTCCGCATTGCAACTCAATCTAAAAGAAGTTTTTCACACAACTTGGGTTTCAAGTTTCCTGCTAACCTGAGTTCTGAATTTAACGTCTTTAATTCGATATGCCGGGTTGAGCTCTATCCCAAGCCTTTCTATGGTAGTCTGCATGAGGTGAATTTTTAATTTTATTCCAATAGACTTCAAAATCTTTTTCCGTATTGCGAAACCTATCTAATGTTTCACCCCGAAAATATATATCTAATGCTTTACTCAAATTTAGTTCTTTGATAGCAGTCCACTTCATTTCTTTGATAGCAGCCCGGATCACTTTATGGTGTAACAATGTGCCATTATATTCAATACGTTCAACTTCTTTGGCATAGCTTTCACGATC
>JBCCHO010000142.1:0-5649 GCA_039028715.1 Chlamydiota bacterium
TCGTGCCTCCTTTCCTGCAGGGCAGCAGCGACAACAGCAATGCCAAAACACCAGGCTCAGGTCCATGCGTGTCATCTTGGGACAGTGTAAACGTGCATGGCTTTGAACCCGTCTCTAAGAAAAGCTTCAAACCTTATGCTCGCACGGATTATAAAAAGATAGGGATGAAGTTTATAAACATGTTGTGCTCAAACTTTTTAGTGATCCTTTTTTTAAGAATCTGTGGTTATCGCCAAGGTGGAACAACCATGGGGCTACCCCACTAACTCAAGTTCACCCCTTGTAGTGTCGAATTTTTGAAATTTCATTGATTATCAACTACTTACAGTTTTTTGGATAGGGTTCATGCAGGCCTTGTTCACTTCTCCTTGGGCATTTTCGACCACTTTAACGCGCCGTTCGCGGTGATTTTACCTGTAAAAATACAGGGAGTAAAGTGCGCGAAAAAAGTAAACAAGTCCTTCATGCGACCCATTCCCCAAAAACTGTAAGTGATTTATAATCAATGATACGATAAAAATTAGACACTAAAAGGGGTGAACTTGGGTCAAGTCAAAATCATCAAATTTCCCTTCAAAAGCGATTTTTTCGTAGGAGCCTCTACAAGAGGTAAACTTGGGCTAAGCGACTTTTCTATTTTTCAGTCTTTTTCGCTCGCTTCAGGGCGATAGCTTTTCGCGCATTATCAAAGCGAAATGTGCAAAAATTGGAGCATCAAAATGAGTGAAAAAGACTGAAAAATAAAAAAGTGATGGATTGGAAAAGGTTCATTGAAAGATATCCCAAAAAACACAGGCTGCTCTTTACTTTGATCGGCTGAGGTGGTACAAGCGAGATAGAGCAGACTAGTCCCAGATGAGCGATGCCAAAGCCCTCTTTGCCTGATATTAAAAGGGTCAATGTCAACCACAAAGCATCGTGGCAAAGCGCAGTTTCACTTGCGTTTCGACATCATTTTCGAAAACATTATTTTAAGAATCTTTTATTATCCATTGTGACGTTGGGTGTGTTTGCTTATAAGCAGCGGAAAAAGGCAAGAAAACTAATTGCCCAAGCGCTGTCTGCGCGTAAGCTTCTTTATTTCACTGAGTTTCAAGATAGAATTGAATCAGTTCGCAGCGAGCAAAATCACGCTGATCCCCGCCAGGCACTCAACGCAGTTTTTATGCGGATTCAAACTGAAAAGGTGGGCGAAGCGGAGGAGGATCTTGAGTTTAAAGCCATCTATGCGCCGGCAGAGACTTTTTTGTTTATCACAAACCCCGTGCGCGAAAAAGACTACTTTCGATGGCAACGCCTTCGATCGCGGCGGTTTGATTACCTCAACCTTTGGCACGAATTAAAGAAAAAGTCCAAAGTCAATCAGTACCGTCAGATTCAAAGCATTAATCTGTGCAATAAAATCTTAAAAGAAGAGTTTTGTTTGACTTCTAGCGGAGTTCACGACCGTTTGGCGCGCTCTTCTATTGGGCGCAAAAGTCTATCGCTGTTGACAAAATTTCGCGAGCTCAGCAAGGCCTTTCAAGAAATTGTCTTGGCTTATCGCGACTTTGAGGAGCTCCAAGAAAGTAATTTGGAAGTTTATCATCTGCTTAAGACGCTATCTCAGCTATCTCAGCAAGATATCGAAACGCTACAGACCTATCTCGCAAGCCGTTATTTGCCACGTGATCTTCCACTGGCAAATCGGAGGCAGTTGATCCAGTTAGGTAATCAACAGGAGGTGCTTTATCATATTATCCAGGAGCAGCAATTTAAAATTTGTGCCTTGATTCTCAATCATTACCAGTGGGAATTTTTGCTTTCGATTCAAGAGGTTTCTGAAGTGACGCTTAATCTCATCGATTGGGCATTTGAAGAGTCGCCTGGAACAATCAAGTCGCCACCCTCTTTTGTCGAAAAAATGATGGCGGGAATCAATTGTCTTGTAAAAGATCAAGCAAAAGATTTTCCTTTGCTCAGTGAAAAGATCAATGAAAATTCTCAGCTTGGGCAAATGACGGTGGATTTTGCTCGCGAACTCCATCGAGAGTGGCCTCCACTTCACTTTTACGATCAAAAACAACTTAGTGTGCGCGTGAGCTCTATCGAATCAGCGACAATAGAACACCTGATTTATGTTTACCTTGAGCTGAGAAAGTTTGTCGGGGAAGATAGCGTTCTTTTTGGTCTTTTGCAGCAGGCAATCTCTCAGACGGGTAAGGCGGGATTTCAATCGGCGATTGAAGATGGAATGATGCAGCTATTAGGAGAGAAGCCAGAATACTTGCTCCCTGTTTTGACGAATGCCGACGTCTCTTTAATCAAGGATCATCCCCATTGTGTCGTCATTCGCTACACGTTTGAACAGGTGATTCTCAAAAAAGGCGAGCGGCAAAAAGCGAGCCATCACGAGAAATCTATTGTGATTACCCAGCCACTAGAGTATGTAGAAAAAAAATGGACTTCGCCAGAGCCAAAAGTCGAAATTGTCATTGAGAAGAGGATGCCATGAGGCGAGTATGGCGCAACGTTGTATCTCCACTTGTCAGTCTTGTGATTGTCATGGTTGGAAGTGGCTTTTTCAATACCTATACGAGTTTGCGCATCGCTATTGACGGCTATCCCAGTTGGGTCATTGGGGTGCTCAATGCCTCTTATTATTTGGGGCTAATGCTCGGTTCACTCTATATCAAGCGGCTGATTGAGCGCATTGGACATATCCGCACTTTTGCTATTTTTGCCTCTATCAATTCGGGGGTCATTCTCGTGCAAGCTGTTTTTATCAGTCCAGTGAGTTGGACTTTTTTGCGCTTGTTAAATGGCTTTTGTAGTTCGGGTTTTTTTATTGTGATTGAGAGTTGGTTGCTGTTGTCAACAGGGGTGAAGCACCGCGGTCGGTTGTTATCTTTGTACATGTTGACTCTGTACTTAGCTCAAGGATTTGGGCAGTTTTTGCTCAATGTTTCCCCATTGCGCAGTTTGCTGCCTTTTGCCATGACCGTGTTCTTAAGCTCATTGTCAGTTATTCCTGTGTGTATGATGAAAAGCAGTGGGCCGCTGTTGTTTGAGTCTTCGATGACGAATATCCTGCATATCCTAAAGAAAGCACCGCTTGGGCTTATTGGGTGCTTTGTCGCTGGAATTATCATGAGCTCTTTTTATGGTCTTGCGCCAATTTTTGCCAAAGATATTGGACTTTCTGTCATTCACATCTCTCAGGTAATGGGATTGACCATTTTAGGCGGTCTGACCCTGCAGTGGCCGATTGGCCATTTATCGGACGTCTTCAATCGGCGCAAAGTCATTATTTTTGTGGTTGTTTGCCTGATGGTATTGACTTTTGTCCTCTTTTACAGTCAGCAGTTTTCTTATTCCTTATTGCTGGGGCTGATGATTGTATTCGGTGGCATTTCGTTCACTTTTTATCCGCTGTCGATCACACTAACATGCGATTCTTTTGCTGAAAGAAACATTATCAGCGTGACCTGTTCCCTACTTGTCGTCTATGGCACTGGGTGCATCGTCGGGCCGCTTGCTTCGTCTGCAATTATGGAGTCGATTGGCTCGAGTGGTCTATTTCTATTAATGAGTGTTTTATGCGCAATTTTTATTGTCCTTGGGATGTGGCGGGTCGTGCATTGCAAACCGTTTTCCGAAGAAGAGCAAAGTGATTATCTGCCTGTTCCGCGCGCCACTTCGCTTGCTTTTTACCTCGATCCTCACACCGAAATTGAAGATGAAGAGCTCGATGAAAGCGATGAACTTTACCCGTTTTCTGAAGAGTACGATGATGGCGATGATGAGGATGAGTAGCTCTGCCACATTAAAATCCAAGTTGGATAAAAAATAGACTTGATTTCAGTTAGCCATTGGGGAAAAATAGTGGCGGTTTCTGGCTAAAATTTTTTTTCTACCGATTGGAATCGGTAGAAAATTCCGACCATAGGAGAAGGCGTAATGAGTAGTATTTGTGGATGTAGACATCGGTCAACCCTCTCGGTACAAGAGGGAGAAAAGGATTCGATAAATGATCAATATTTTTCTAGCCAAACGCGGAACAAAGTGAAGCTATTTTCTATAACGTGTTTTGTAATGATAGTTTTAGGGAGTCTTATAATTGGTGGTGGGGTCCTCATTGGCAAGAGCGAATTGGATAAATGCGCGCATTATTGTGGGCACGATAATACCGGTACTGTAGGGAATTTTCGCCTTTGTGAAAACGATTGCGATAAGTGGAAAGCCACTCATAATGTGTCTTTTCAGGTGCTTAACGGGAAAAGCAGCAAAAAAAAGGTGCTCTGATCTATCCAAAGGTCACAGCGTTTTTACAAAAAAGCCCGAGGAAGTGAGTGAGGCTGTAATGTAAAAATAAAAAATTCGAAACTACAAGAGGCTCCTCGCGCAAAAATCGCTTTAGAAGGGAAATTTGATGATTTTGACTTGAGAACTACTTTTGGTAAATTGACATATCCTGCTAAGGATAGGCAATTTACCAAAAGTAGTTCTCAAGGACAAAAGCGCGAATTTCACTCGAAATGGAATTTTGCGTAAGCAGCCTCTACAAGAGGTGAACTTGGGTTAGGGGAGCCTAAACAAACGGGTCTATTTTAACAAGTTCTACTTGTACCATAATATTTAAAGAGCCCCCGCCTCTTAATAAACCTTCCCCCTCTACATGTACATCTAAAATTAAAGTTTGGTGTGAAGCGTCAATTTTATCGTACATTGAAAGATATACATGTTTTTTAGCTTGTAGCTCTGATTGTGCGGACTCACCTTCATATTGACCAGCCAAATCTATTTGATAATCAAATTTTTGACTTAGTTCAGATTTTGAAACAAAGCTCGATCCCCCTGAAACCATGTAAACAGAGTAGCCAGAATGGCCGTATTTTACATGTAAGTGCGGTTGATAAGATCTTATAGCCCAACCTGCAGGAGCATTCCAAATAATTTTTTTTGAAACTTCATCATTATTACCAACTTTTCTATTAAAGCTTGGCCCTTGTACCCAAATTACTTCTGGATAAACATGAGGTGAAAGGGCCTTAATGGTAGAAAAATTAAATTTTTCACTAGCGTACAAACCAGAAGCTAATCCAAGACCTCCTAGCAACAATGAAATTCCAATTTTTCCAGCTCTTTCTGACCAGTCCTCGTAATTATAAAAATTATTTTTAATGCCATAGAAATAGCTACGTGCGCGATAACCCCTGAAAATTTTTGATGCACGCAGTTGTGATAAAGCCATGTTGGTGCCTTTTTCTTTAAATGGCTTAAATTGAGGAAAAATTCTTGTAGATGCCCTTGAAAATGTTGTCGATAAAGTCATGTTCTTAATCCTTTAAAAGTTATAACTCAAGCTCGCGTCTGGTGATAGTTTATCTAAAATTATCTTTTCCTCTAGTTGAGGCTTGAGTTTTCACCTGCTTTATTCAAGTATGCTGAAAATTCAAGCCTCAGATAGATAAAAAAAACAGAAAATTTATCTGAACTATCATCAGAAGCGGGCTTGAGTTTTAATTTTACCATTTTCCAGAGTCCAACGGAAAAAATAGGTTCATCCGGCTAACCCGCATTTCTCACAAGGCTCTGGAAAAATTTGGAGCATCTGTTTTCCGAGATTCCAAGGAGTTCTTTTGGAAATGGTTACAACCATTCCCTGCA
>JBCCHO010000143.1:0-5629 GCA_039028715.1 Chlamydiota bacterium
ATTTCGCCGAATTTGACGGTCTCTTTTGACCGATTTTTCCCTGGGTTTTATCCACCTGACGGATAGGTAATAAGGTTGCTTATCTAGAAAAAACTCCTGCGCAGGGACACGAAAAAACGCAGTTTTGAAGTGCCCGTAGCAGTCGATGGCTTCAAAGATTTCAGCGAAAAATCGGTTTGAAGGAGGGGGGCTAGTAGCTATGGCACGGACCCCTGACGGAGAATCCGATTTGGCGCGAAAGATTGAAGCTCAAGGGGACAAGCCGTCATGACTTGTCCCCGACATGTCTTTTTAAAAGAACCTCTATGCTTTTAACAATTGTTGTTAACGCTGCAATTGAGAAGGGAGATTTCGATAAAGCTCTCTTGGCTGCTACAGAGGCGCGCGATGACAAAGAAAAAGCAAAGCTTTTAGAAGTCTGCGCTAGGGCTAAAACAGAGTCTTCTAATAAAAACGAGTTTTCTGACAAATATTGTTGCGTATAACATGAGCCTAATGCCCAGGGAGGGCCTTCTGACAAGAAAGATTTAACGTTTTTTCGAAACTTTTGTTGCGTATAAGTTGTTGTTTAGTATCATTGATCTTTTTGCTTAACAGGAGGATATCAATGCCTAAAAGAAAAACAGATGACAATCATTATCAAGATCTTACAAAAGACATCGACCTTAATGCTTTAAAAAAACATTGAGGAATTTTTCTCTCAATTTCCTGACCCTAGAAGCAGATGGGTCTATCCAGCTTGGTTTCTTATTTTAATTATTCTCTGTGGTTATCTGTGCGGCTGCAATACAATCGCTGCCATTGCGCATTTTGCAGAGGTAAAAAATAAGTGGTTAAATCAATTATTAGGGTTCGATTTCAAACCGGTTTCTTATAATACGATTTGGTGGTTTTTAGCTAGAGTTCAACCCAATGCACTGCAAAATTCTATGACCACTTGGCTAAAAAATCGGCTTTGGTGCAAACACAGATTCAACTGAAAAGAATTCCCCAATTACCGTAAATTGTTCAGTCATTATCGATTTACAGGGGGGTAAAGTGACTGATATCTCTGGGTTTGAAGAAAACCCGTTCAAACGGAAACACTTTTCTAAAAAGGCTCCTGCGCAAAATTCCATTTCGAGTGAAATTCGCGCTAAAATTAACTTTTTTATGCGGGCTCTTATTGGCTTTTTCTGGGCAATTCTTGGCTTTGTCATCAGCCTTGGCGCTAGGGAGAAAGAAATTTCACCACTGTTTTCTGATTTGACTCTTGTCGATCAAATTGATGCTAAGGTAGCAGATCGCCTCCCTTATCACTATAACTATGCGTTGATGGGCGGGTATTGGAACATGCCTTCTGCGCGCATGACAGATGTAGGCATGACAGCGCTTGGGTTTTCCTATGTTCCACCTTACCGCAATTACGCTTTTACATTGCAAGCGCTGAGTCGAGTTGAATTCGGAGCTAACTATAGAATTTATATCGGGATGCCAGACCCTATGATAGGGAAAATGGGGTTTGGTGACTTTGCTGATCGAGGGGCAAATGTAAAGTTTGCCCTTTTAAAGCGGGAAGATGGATTCCCTTTTTTTCTTCCTGAATTAGCTGTTGGATTTGAAGATTTTTTTGGGACGAAGCGGTTTCATTCATTTTATGCTGTCGCAACTTACTCTTTTCACTCTTACCATTTGGAAGTGACAGGAGGATGGGGGAAAGGGAGAATGAAGGGGTTTTTTGGAGGAGTGGGGTGGACTCCGTTTCGCAACTCAAAGGTTCCAGGGCTAAACCGGCTCACATTGTTAGCCGAGTGGGATGCCATTGACTATAAGCATTGGGGCGAGGAACATCCAAAGGGCAGGGATGTCAAGTCGAGGATAAACATTGGGGCATCAGTCACACTGTTTGACATTTTGCAGCTCAATGCAAGTACGCTGCGCGGCAAAGAAGTTGCTGCGTCTGTTTCACTTTATTACAATTTGGGGCAGTCAAAAGGGCTTCTTCCAAAAGTCAATGATCCTCCCCTTTACACTTCTCCGGTCAATCTAGAGCCAATTGGCTATTTGCGCGAGGAGCGAGAGCTAGCGCAAGAGCTGGTCACTGCTTTTTTTGAGCAGGGGATGAATTTGTATCGGGTAGACCTTAAAGTTGGCGTAGAGAAAGAGCTTTGGATGAAGCTCATCAATCTGCGCTATCGGGAAGAGCCGATTTTAAAAGAGCGGATCGAGCGGATTTTAGCGGCGCTTGTTCCAATGAATATTTCTTCAACGTCTGTTGTCGTTGAGGCAGATGGAATTCCAACTCATGCTTATCGCTTTCGAACAGCCGACTTGGAGCGGTGGCGTGAAGACAAGATTGGGGATACAGAGTTGCAGATTTTAGCGCCTATGCAAGAACCAATCCCACCCCCTAGTCAATATGAAGGGGCAAAACTTTACCGCAGAAGAAAGAAAGTATGGGCGTTGATTGTTCGCCCGCGCGTGATCACTTTTTTTGGGAGTGCCACCGGGAAGTTTCAGTATAGCATTGGGGTTTTAGCTGGGTCGGAAGGGTACTTGTGGGATCGGATTTACTATAAAGTGCAAGGCGCTTATCACATCACGTCAAGTATGGAGAATATGGCGGATAGGGACCTCGTGAATCCGTCAAAACTGCTCAATGTGCGCTCTGACACGGTGCGCTACTTTCAGCGGAAAACAGTAGCGCTAGAAGAAGCCTATTTTCAACACGGGTTTTATATGGGAAGAGGGTGGTATGGGCGCGTAGCTTGTGGCTATTTTGAACCTGCTTATGCCGGCGGGGCAATAGAGCTTCTTTATTATCCGGTCAGCCATGACTGGGCGATTGGATTAGAGGCAGCTGGAGTGTTTAAACGCAATTATCGGGGTTTAGGGTTAACAACAGAGGTGAGAAAGTTTACTGGCACTGACTATGAAAATGTTCACTTTATTGGGTATCAGTATTTTTTGGACCTTTATTATGATTTTAAACCACTGCAGCTCGAATTTAAAGCAAGTATTGGTCGATTTCTCGCTAGAGATTTTGGCGTTCATTTCGAAGTAGGGCGTTACTATTCAAGTGGATTTCGCTTTTCTGTTTGGTATGACTGGACAAGCGCTCGCGATATTGTCAATGGGAGCCGCTATCGCAATAAAGGCATTGCTTTTTCGATCCCACTTGACTTTTTCCTGAAGAAAAGCAGTCGGTCAACGATAGGGTATATCCTGTCTGCTTGGCTCCGCGATACGGGAGCGCGTGCAGCAACGGGTAAAAGGCTGCAGCCAACATTGCAAAATGAACGCACTTGTCTTCCCCAGTGATATTTTCAACCAGCAATCACGGGTTTAAGAAATATCGATAATTTTGATATCAAACTTGAGCGTTTTCCCAGCTAAAGGGTGGTTAAAATCTAAAATGACTTTGTCGCTTTTAAGTGATTTAACGCGGATTAACATTTCGCCAAATTGGTCATCGGCTACAACTAAAAGGGCTCCCTCATAACGTAAGTCTTCGGGGATGAGCTGAGAGTCAACCTCTTTAAAAGCATCGGGGTTGACCTCGCCATAAGCTTGCTCTGGGGCGAGTGTTATTTCCTTAGAGTCACCGACTTCCAACCCAAGCAGTTGTGACTCAAGAGCTGGAAGAATTTGGTGGTTGCCATAGTGGAAAATAAAAGGTTCTCCTCCAATATTACTATCGACTTGAGTGTTTTCATCTGTGGAAACACTATATTCAATAGTCACTTGTTTGCCTTTTTTAATCATATCCCCCTCCTTTAAAATGATTTTAGCCCATCTTGGCGATGCTTTTCCTAAAGCTTGAGTTTTGATGTAACCCGAGGTTCTAACAAGACTTTGGAAAAGTTTGGAACATCTTTTTTTCGAGATTGCAATCTATTCGCTTGGAAAGGTTTAAAAATCTTCCCTGCGGAAATGGATTGAAATCTCGAAAAAAAACTGCTCAATCTCCCAGTAGAGCTAGCTCGGAGTTCTCACAAGCTTTGCAAAAAGGCTTAAGCAGACTGTTATTTTACTTATTTACTATTGGTTACAATAAAAATAAATTAAATTAACAACGAACCTTAATTTAATAATGGCAGATTAAATTAATTTAGTAAATCGATGATTGTTTTTGCTGCGTAGGTCAGAATAAAGTCGGCGCCTGCTCGCTTGATGCTTGTAAGTAGCTCGTAGAAAGTTTCTTGAGCATCGAGAGCACCAGTTGATGCAGCAGCCATGATCATGGCGTATTCGCCGCTCACTTGATAAGCTCCAATAGGTAAAAATGTTTGCGCTCGCATCGCTGCAATCACATCGAGATAGGGAAGCGCTGGCTTGACCAGTAGCATGTCGGCTCCTGCTCGTTCGTCTAGTAGAGCTTCTCTGATGGCCTCGCGCCGATTAGCTGGATTGAGCTGATAGGTTTTTTTATCGCCAAATAATAGCTTTGTTTCTACAGCGCAGCGAAAAGGAGCATACAGAGAAGAAGCGTATTTGGCTGTATAAGAAAGAATTGCAGCATCAGAAAACCCGTTAGAGTCGAGGGCAAATCGAATCGCTTGTACGCGACCATCCATTGTGGCACTTGGGGCGAGAATATCAGCGCCTGCATCGGCGCAGACGAGAGCTTGCTTTGCCAAAGCTGTGAGTGTTTTGTCGTTATCGATTGTATTGCCTGAAGTGACAATCCCATCGTGGCCGTGAGACGTATAAGGATCAAGAGCAACGTCGGCAATGATACAGAGAGAGGGGACTGTGCGCTTAAGAGCTTCAATAGCTCTTGGGATGATGCCCTGTCGATTATAAGCTTCGCTCCCTGAAAGGTCTTTTAGTTCTTTTCGGATTGCAGGGAACAGGGCAACTGCAGAAACTCCCTCTGCATGAAGCTTTTCGGCTTCTCGCATTAAAAAGTGTAGGGGGAGGCGGGCAATTCCCGAAAGATGGGCAATAGGTTCTGGCTGATCGATTTGGTCTTTCACAAAAAAGGGAGCTACTAGGTCGGAAGCTACCAGCGTTGTTTCTCGGTTAAGCGACCGAATAGCTGGTGTTTGGCGATTCCGCCGCGCTCGTATTTCTAAATAGGGGGACATTTTTTAGCCGGCGACTTTTCTGCGTTGGGTTCAAGCTCCGATGTCTTACAAGCTCTGCAAAAAGGTTGGTCAGAAGTCTTGTAACCCAAGTTGTGTGGTATAATTACTCATCTAAAACTCTCTTTTTCCACCTGTCCAAGAGTTGAATTTTCACCTACTTTATTCAAGTATGCTGAAAATTCAACTCTTGGACAGGTAAAAAACAGAACATTTATCTGAGCAACTCTACCACACAACTTGGGTTTGTAAGAAATCCGGGCTAAGCTCTTTCTTTATCAAAAATTTGTATTTTTTAAAACCCAAGTTTGCGAAAATAGTGTGTTTATAAGATGAACAGAGCTTGTGAGAAATGCAGGTAAAGAGCTAGACTCGATGGCTCGAATGTAAGGCAGTAGGGTTGAGGAAAAATAATCCGAAAAAAGCCGTTGAATTCGGGAAAATTTTTTCATTTTGAATCGGCTTCGGTATATACTCCTTCCGGTTCAAAAGCGCCCAAAAGCAAACTGAATTTAAAGTTCTCTAGAGGCTCCTCGCGCAAAATTCCATTTCGAGTGAAATTC
>JBCCHO010000144.1:0-5623 GCA_039028715.1 Chlamydiota bacterium
CTGTCCTACGCAGCAACCAAAGTGGCCATGGACAGAAGAGCGTGCACAGATCCCGCAGTTCTCGCTTTGAATTTTTTTCCACAATAGCAGGCTAAAGTCTTGATATGTAGGTTAATCTGGATCTCTTACAAGACTTTGGAAAAATTTGGAGCCTCTGTTTTTCCGAGTATTCCAAGGAGCTCTTTTGGAAATGGTTACAACCATTCCCTGCAAGATCTCAATTAGAAATCTCGAAAAACATCTTGCTTAAGCTTTTTAGCAGAGCTTGTGAGAAATATGGGCTAATCGACTTTAGCGACAATCTGGTGAGAAGTGCGCGCTAGTTCAAGCGGATATGTTCGTGGGAGAAAATCTCGCTCCTATGTTAAGTTTTGTTAGCACCGGCTTTTGAGCCGCGCCGGTGAGGAATCCGGGTTAGCCCGGATTTCTCACAAGACTCTGGAAAAGTTTGGAGCATCTATTTCTCCGAATATTCCAAAATAGATTGAAATCTCGAAAAAACAGTCTGTTTAAGCCTTTTTGCAGAGCTTGTGAGGAATCCGGGTTAGATTGATTGTGCTCTTAATGTCTATGTCGCACAATTACCTTTAAAACCCAAGTCGTATGAGAAACTCTGGCGTTGAAAAATAGTTTGTAACTTTCTCTGTACGATCAAAATTTTCCGATTGGGTTTCAGACGCGGGCTTGGGTTTTAATGGAAAATAGGATGGAAAATCTTAATAAAAGTCGGGAACCGGCTCGGTTTGCTCAGGGAGTTCAGCGATTTTTTTCGGGAGTATTTCTTAGCCGAGTCACCGGCTTGGGTCGCGATTTGGCGATGGCTTATGCTTTTGGCGCTCAGCCAGCTGTTGCTGCACTGATCGTTGCTTTTCGCTGCTCTCACTTATTGCGCCGTTTCTTCGGCGAGGGGGCTTTGCAAGCGGCTTTTGTCCCTCATTTTGAAGCGTTAAAAGTGAAGGAAGCAGAGCGCGCTTATCGGTTTTTTCGCCGTTTGACCCTGTTTCTTTTTCTGCTTCTCGTCGCGATTGTGCTAGTTGCTGAAGGGGTGATCGGTTTAACGCTTTCTTGTTGCTCGTTATCAATTGATAATCGCGCCATTTTGACACTGATGATATGGCTGATTCCGACGCTCGTCTTTATCTGTCTTTATGGGATCAATGTCGCTTTTTTGCAGTGCCACCGCTCGTTTTTTATCGCCAACTGCGCGCCAGCTGCTTGCAACCTGATCTGGGCAAGTGCAGCGCTGGCAATGAGAGGGTTGCCTGCAGCAAGGGCAATGGAGGCATTGGCAAAGTGGATTTTCTGTGGCGTTGTCATCCAGTGGATCATTGTGATGGTACCAACAGTGCGCAGGGTAAAGGGGAAATTGGGCCAGTGGCTAACTCGGCAATGGTACCGCCCAGGGCGCGAGGTGGTGCAATTGGCGCACTCGGTCGGGTTGGGCGCTCTTGGAGTGGGCGCGGTGCAGCTCAATGCGTTTTGCGATGCGCTTTTTGCGCGCTATGCCGATTTAAGTGGGCCGGTTTACCTGTGGTATGCCATGCGGTTTTATCAACTGGCTTTGGCAGTTTTAGGGATTGCAACTGTTCAGACGCTAGTCCCGGCGCTATCCCGATCAATCAAGCGAGGAAATCGAGTAGAAGCAGAGGCGCTGTTTGCCTTTGGATTTCGAAAACTCACAGTAGCTATGCTCGCGGCTACAGCGGCGTTAGAAGTGCTTCATTTCCCAATCATTGATCTCGTCTTTGGCTGGGGACACTTTTCACAAGCGGCAGTAGCTCAGACGGGGCTTTGTTTAGCGGTTTACGCCTTTGGACTATTGCCAACAACAGCAATCATGTTCGATGCCGCCGTTTTTTACGCCCATGGCAACTTCCGGTTGCCGGTTTGGTTTTCACTTGGCGCTGTTGTGGTGAACGGTGCGCTCAATGCGGGCTTCATTTTGGGGCTAGACTTGGGCGTTGTTAGCGTTGCTTTGGCGACAAGCATAAGCGCGTGGTGTCATTTTTTAGGGTTACACTTTTTTTTAAAAAAACAGGGCTGGCGGTCTGATTTGCAACGCAAAGAGTGGGCTCACTTTATTGCCGCTGGCGTCATCGCAGCGTTGGTGGCGATTAAAGGACAATCTTTACTTGTTTTAGAGTCAAAACTATTGGCCTTTTTGGTTCCAGCTGGTATTTTTGGACTGGTGTTGTTGGGATATGCGCTGTTGGGGCGCAATCGCGACTTGCAGGGGTTTTTGAAAACCTATCTCGGCTGGCGTTAGCCCGGATTTCTCACAAGACTCTGGAAAAATTTGGAGCCTACTTTATTCAAGTAGGCTGAGGCTCCTACGCAAAATTCCATTTCGAGTGAAATTTTGCGTAGGAGCCTCAGCTGAAAATTCAATTTTTGAGCAGGTAAAAAACAGAAAATTTATCTGAGCAATTATACGACACAGCTTGGGTTTAAAACCCAAGTTGTGTCGTATAATTGCTCAGATTAAAGACGCTAAATTCAGAACTCAGGCTTCCAAGAAAATAGATTGGAATATTCGAGGAAACAGGTGCTCCAAACTTTTCCAGAGTCTTGTAAGAAGTTTGGGTTAGCTGAAAAGGAGTTTTTTTGTGGAGCAAAGCCAAAGGCGAATAGACAAGAGAAAGTGGTTTCTCTTGCTCGCGCTTTGTAGTCATTTTTTCATTATGGTCGATGCTGAAATCATCAAACCAATTGTGAAGTCTATTTTTTTGACCCACTTTTCATCGGAAACTTTGCCCTATGTCTGGCTGTTGACGATTCCGCTTAATTTTGTCGTCGTCATGTGCTACAACCGCTGCATTGCGAAATTCGGCTGTTTTCGCCTTTTTCTCGGATTTTCACTGGTGACCATTGGCGTCCATTTCTTTTCGGCATTTTGGGTTGCCTACCTTGGGAAAGCCTCTTTCTTTCTCTACATGTGGAAAGATATCTATATTATGCTGATGCTCCACTTGCTGTGGTCAGTGATTAACTCGTCAGTTGATAAAAAGCGGGCAAAATATTTGTATGGAATTTTTTTTGTAGTCGGGACTTTCGGTGGGATGCTAGGAGATTTGATGACTGCACAGCTTGCCGTGCCATGGGGCTCAGAGCGTTTGCTGCTACTGACAGCTCCGATCTATCTCGCGCTTGGAATTGCCTACTATTGGGTGTTAAAAACAAGTACGCTTAGCGATCCCAAGCACCCTATTGTGACGACAACAAAAGGTGCCCTTGGCGATTTTCGGTTGATCTCAAGGTCGCGGCCGCTCCAACTGATTTTATTTGCCGTGATTTTCATGCAGGTTTCGGTCACAGTGTTTGACTACCAGTTTACCCATTTTTTAGAAGTTGAAATTCCGAATCAGGATCTGCGTTCGCAATTTTTGGGGCGGCTCTTTTTCTTTGTCAAAGGAGGTATGCTAGTACTACAAGGGGTAGCGGCTTTCTTGCTCGTTCAACTATTAGGCGTCAATCGAAGTCAAGTTTTGCTTCCCTTGCTGCTTCTAATTAATGCAGTCGGTTGCTTGATCATGCCGACCTTTTTGGTCGTCACGTGCGCTTTTGGCGCTGTTAAGGCGGTTGAATATTCGATTTTTAGCATTATCAAAGAAATGCTTTATGTCCCGCTGTCGCGCGAAGAAAAGTTTAAAGCGCGCGCTTTGGTCGATGTCTTTGCTTACCGCTCATCGAAGGCGGTGGCGTCGGTGGCGATCATGATTTTACCGGCGGCTTTTGCTCTGACAAAAGGGGCTTTTTGGCTACTTATTGCGCTTTATTTTGGGTGGTTATTAACGACGTATTTTTCGATGCGCCAGCGCACGCGTGCGCTGGCGAATCAATCTCGACAATGACCCCGCCGCCTAAGCACGTTTCTCGGCGATAAAAAACGACAGACTGGGCTCTTGTGATCGCGCGTTGGGGCTTGTCAAAAATGACGCGGACAGCGCCGTTTGGCGCCGCTTCAACTCGACACGGCTGATCGGCCTGGCGGTAACGGATTTTAGCCGAGCAGCGAAGTGGAAGCATTGGCGGTGAAGCGATCCAAGAGACGTCATTGGCGACTAGCGCCTCGGCAAAAAGAGCGGGGTGGTTTGGTCCTTGCGCGACGACGACGACGTTGCGCTCAATATCTTTGTCGACGACGAAATACGCCTCGCCAGGGCCGCCGATGCCAAGTCCTTTGCGCTGGCCAATCGTATAATAAATAGCGCCAACATGGGTGCCAATCATGTGGCCATCGACGGTTTCAATCACCCCTTTTTGAGCGGCGAGATAGCGCGCTAAAAAAGGTTGAAAGCGGCGCTTGCCAATAAAGCAAATTCCCATACTTTCTTTTTTATCGGAAACGGAAAGGCCGATGTCTTGAGCGATCGACCGCACCTCTTTTTTGGTCAGCTCACCTAAGGGAAAGAGGACGCGCTTGAAAACAGCGGGTTTGACGGCGTGCAGAAAATAACTTTGGTCTTTAGCGAGATCTTTTCCCTTGAAGAGCAAACCATTTTTGGTGCGGCAATAGTGGCCGGTTGCGAGATAGTCAGCCCCGAGCTCGCGCGCTCTATCGTAGAGAACGGAAAACTTGATTTCCCGATTGCACAGCACATCGGGGTTGGGCGTAAATCCCCGCTTAATGCCGGCTAGAAACTCCTCAAATACGCGCTCCCAATAGAGCTTAGAGAAATTCACCGCGTAGTAGGGAATATTGAGCAGCTGGCAAATATCAATAATATCGCGAAAATCGCGCTCAGCTGAGCAGCGGTTAGAGGGAGTTTTTTCCTCCCAGTTTTTCATAAAAAGAGCGAAAACGTCGTACCCCTGCTGTTTGAGCAAGTGCGCAGCGACAGCGGAATCGACGCCTCCCGATAAAGCAATAGCCACCTTCATAGGCGATAGGATAACCGATCAGCGCTATTTTCATCAATTCGAGATTTAGCTTGCAAGTTACTTATTTTAGGTAGATTATATCAATTCAATGCTGACTTGTATTTTGTATTTTTATAAAAAATAATTTAAACCCAAGTTGTGCGAAAAACTCCTGTCGCAGGATAGACTTCCTGAAAAATTGATAAAGGAGGTGTTTTATGGATCTTAACATTATTCTTATTTACTGCATTTGTTCAGATTTTTTTAAAAGTATCGATCACTTCATTTATAATCTATTAAAGAGGAATTTCCCTCAATTGAGGGAGTATTAATCTATAGATAGGTTTTTATGTTTATAGTAAAATCAAACTTGTATTTGCGTAAAAAATAATAAAAATACCATGAAAAATTAAATAGTTATATTTATCACTTGTCCCCGACATGTCTTTTTAAAAGAACCCCTATCATGTAAAAGCTCAAGGCATCTGCCTTGAGCTTTTACATAAGAGGCTGGTATGGATACTTTCAACTAACGGAAACAAAGAAGAAACTGATCGATATATACCCAAGCCGATTCAATCTGCAAAAGCACAGGTGATAGGATTGATTTCAATGGCCTGAAAGTTGTCATTTATTCTTCGCTTCAACTGCTCTGCCATTTCAGTCAACTCTCCTTGAAAAAACTTCCTTATTTGCCGAAAAAAATCTACACAAGATTCGTAGTATCTGTTGTGTATCTTCTTTTCCCTAAGTATCTTCCATA
>JBCCHO010000145.1:0-5602 GCA_039028715.1 Chlamydiota bacterium
GCAAACTGAATTTAAAGTTCTCTAGATTGCATTTTTTATTCTAGCCAATATTAAGTTTAATATGGGCGACGAAGAAAAAATACGATCTAGAGGCTTTAAATCAGTTTTCTTGGGTGCGTTTGAACCGGAAGCACTATATAATAGAGCTTGACTATCTAACCACTAGTCGCCATTATTCAACCCACACTTTCCAAATGACACTTCCCGATCAGCAACTCGTATTCATAAAATGACAACTTCGCGATATAAAGCTATTGGAGGCGCCTTGATCGTCGGCGGAACCGCGATCGGCGCTGGTATGCTCGCCCTTCCCGTTGTGACAGCCGCCGCAGGGTTCTTGCCTGCCGCTCTGATCTATTTAATTTGTTGGCTCTTTAGCGCAGCAACCGGTCTACTTTTTCTTGAAATTTGCCTTTGGATGCCCAATGACGCTAATATTATCTCAATGGCACATCATCTTCTCGGCCCAGCCGGGAAGGTGTGCGCCTGGCTCCTCTACCTCTTTCTGTTTTACTGCCTGACCATCGCCTATGTGATCAAAGGCGGCGCTTTTTTTTCTCATATCACTGGTGACTATTTGCCGCAGACGCTAGGTATTCTTTTGTTCACATGCCTGTTTGGCTGGGTCGTTTATATAGGAGCTAGCGCCGTTGACCGGATCAACACCATGTTGATGATCGGCCTAGGCGGGGCTTACTTGGCTTTTATTATCGTCGGTAGCAGTGAAATTAAAGTCGATCTTTTAAAGCGCACCAACTGGCTTCCAGCAGCTTTAGGGCTCCCAGTCATCTTCACTTCATTTAGCTTCCAAGGCGTGATTCCCAGTTTGACCACCTACTTAGAGCGCAATCCCAAAGCCGTCCGCTTTGCGATCTTTGCTGGATCGGCGCTCCCCTTCATAACCTATGTCATTTGGCAATTCCTTATCATCGGCCTCGTTCCCCTCAGCGGAGAGCATGGACTCCAAATCAGCGAGACAGCTGTTGAGCCACTCCGGTTTCTGTTTCCATCATCTCCGATTCACTGGATTGGCCAGTTCTTTGCGATGTTTGCTTTGACCACTTCTTTTCTAGGGGTGACACTGGGGCTGCTTGACTTTTTGTCCGATGGTCTGCAGATGCCAAAAACCGGCTGGCGCAAACTTTTTTTATGCACCCTGATTTATGTCCCTGCTGCGCTTATCGCGATTGTCAACCCCTCGATCTTTTTAACAGCTCTTGGTTACGCCGGTGGGGTTGGATGCGCTTTGCTCCTCGGCCTTCTTCCCGTGATCATGGTGTGGGTCGGCCGCTATGTCAAAGGCTATAGCCACCTTCAGCGCCAACTGAAAGGGGGGAAAATCGCCCTAGTTGTGCTCGCCGCCTTCATCGCTTTCGAGCTCGCGATCGAAATCGCAAAAGAACTCGGCCACACGAGCTAAAAACGGCTCTTTCCAGTAGTAGTGGTCGAGCAACCCATCGGTCTTTCGCCCCAAAAGATAGTAAGCGAGATAAAGCGCTTCAATCGACGCCAAACCGCGACAGGGATCGGAGCAATCTAGTTGCTTGCGCGGATAGCAGGTCGGCACAGGAGGAAGCGATCTTTTGATCCAAGAGGCTTGAGCAGATAGCTGGCGCTCGATTTTTTCTGCATAGCGCCACGTCGCATCGATGAGCAATAGCCCACAAGAACAATCGCTTTTGCTTAAAAGGGGCGCCTTGCTAACTGGTGAGAAAGATTGAGCAGGTTGCTGAGAAGCAACACCTAGCGTAAGCATTATATAGCCCGGTAACAACGGAAGTTTATCGGTCGGGTACGTGAAAAACCAAAAATCTGCTCGCCCCTTTATCGGCTGCAACGAACACTTTTTTAGGTTTTCTCTGCGGTGACGAAAGATCACAGTAGGGAGAGAGGTTTCTAACATGTCTGCCACCGCGTGGCTGTAAATAGTTCCTTGGGAATATCAAATAAAAACCGCGATGGCTGAGACGCTCTTAGCTTACCGAACCGCTTCCGTTGCTGGGTCATGCTGATCGAAAGATAGTCCATAGCTCGCGTGATCGCAACATAAAACAAGCGCCGCTCTTCTTCAACCCCCTTCCCAACGCAACTTTTTTCATGAGGCAACAAGTGGTCTTCAATGCCGACTAAAAACACAGCGCGAAACTCAAGCCCTTTAGCGCTATGGAAAGTCATCAAATGGAGTTTATCCTCCCCTTGCCGCTCCTTTTTATAAGAAGAGCTATCGAGCAATGTGGCTGAAAGAAATTCACTTAACCGATCCTCATTTGACTGTCCGTGACGCTCAGCAGTAAAGTGGTCTAAATCCTCTGCATAGGCCTGCACGTTTTCCCACTTTTGCTGACATACCGCATCAGTCTTAAACTCATCAGATAGCGCTTGTTTATAGTTAATGGCCTCGATCAACCACTTGAGCGCTGCTGCAGGAGACTGCTCTACGCACCGGCTCTTTGCTTCATCAATCAACGCCAAAAAAGCTATAATCCCGCGTTGCCCTTGCCTTGTGATGTCATTGCAAAGATCAAAATAGCGGCCATCAGCGATTCCTTGAAGCACTTCAAAGAGAGGAAGCTTTTTTTTCCGGTTAAATTGGGTGATGGTATCGAGCGTCTTATCTGAGATTCCGCGCCGCGGATAGTTGAGAACCCGCAATAGTGCTTCCTGATCTCTAGCATTGGCAATCACGCGTAGATAAGCGTGCAGATCTTTCACTTCGCTCCGCTCAAAAAACTCAATGCCGCCAAACACTCGATAGGGAATCCCGCGAACAAAATGTCCTTTATTTTTCCATACAGTATGTCTTAAAGCGAGCTCAAACGGACGAGACAAAAGGTTCGACCGGTAAAGAATTGCAAAATCCCGCCAACGCCAACGGTGCTTTTCTTTGAGCTTAACAATCCGCGCAAGCACCCCTTCAACCTCATTTTCCTCTGTTGGGGCGTGGAAAATTTCTACGGGGCGGCCATCGCGCTGCGCGCGCAGCTTTTTTTGATGACGCTCTTTGTTTTGCTCAATCACTTGATTAGCCACGGTGAGAATAGGCGCTGTTGATCGGTAGTTTTGCTCTAGTGTAATCGTCACATCTGCCGGAAACTGCAAAATTTGATTGATATTTGCACCGCGCCAAGCATAAATGGACTGGTCATCATCGCCAACAACACAGAGACAGCGGCGAGTTCCCGCGAGCAACATTGCGATTTCGTGTTGCACAGCGCTTGTATCCTGGTATTCATCGATCATAATGTAGCGATAAGTCGCTTGCTGCTCGCGCAGCACTTCTGGAAACTGGGAAAGCAAATCGACCGTCAAAGTGAGCAGTTGATCAAAATTAACCGCGTTGTGAATCCGCAATGCCGTTTTGAGTTGCGCGTAAACTTCTTTTGTCACTTTATCTAAGATCGGATCGCCTGTTAACGGCAGCTCATTGACTGGCAAACCGCGGCTAGTCGCAAACGCAATTGTTTCAACTAAAGCATCGATCGACGGCAACTCTTCTTCCCGACTCAAAGCTTCCCGAGCAAGCTTAGTCACAAGCCGTCTCATATCTTTTTCATCGTAAAGACTAAAGCGAGAGGTAAAACCCAACCGCCCAATTTCACGCCTGAGAAGTTTCATACAAAAGCTGTGAAAGGTCGATAAAGTCATCGCCTCTGCTTGATCTTTCGATAATAGCTTGGCAATGCGCGCGCGCATCTCTGCAGCGGCTTTATTCGTAAAAGTTAGTCCGAGAATTGCCTCAGGAGAAACCCCTTTTTTTGCGACGAGATAGGCCATGCGGTGGGTAAGTACGCGAGTCTTGCCGCTCCCTGCTCCTGCTAAAATAAGGACGCGCCCGTCAGTAGTTTCAACGGCTCGTTTTTGTTCTGGATTGAGAAACGTCACGGATTTTTTTGATTAAAAGCTCAAATTCTCGCTTAACAGCTTGCATTGTGAGCCGCTGGTAGTTAGTTTGTGGGTGGACATTCATTTCAAATTGCAGTGGCAACTCGGAGTAGACAGCGACATAAGCTGCGCGCACAATACGCTTAAAGCGATTCCGCTCAGGAGCATTTCCCCATTTACGCGAAATAGTAATGCCAAGTCGACGCCCCTTATTTCCCCCATTCACGCGGTAAAAAACGACGAGCTTGTCACTTGCATATCTCTTCCCCATGCGATAAACAATTTGATAATCGCGATGAGAGCAAAGCTTAGTAGCGCGCGAAAATTTCTGCTTCACACTGAGAGTGTTTTTCGCCCTCGTTGTCGCTTCCGCTTGAGAATTCTACGTCCATTGCTTGTTTTCATGCGCATGCGAAAACCATGGGTTCTTTTACGGCGGATTTTACTGGGCTGATAAGTGCGTTTCATAATAATTTCTCTTGCTTTAAGCTGAGGCCTTCACAGGCCAATCGAGAAAGAGATTGTACCCGAAAAAGATAAAACCGACAAGATTTTCGTCACTTTAGCCGATATTTCAAATCCAAGCCCATTTGAAAAGCCTCTTGCAGAACATGCAAAAGAGTCGTGAGATTTTTTTAACCCAAGTTGGGCCTGATAATACCTATAAATTCTCCTTAATTAAGGAGGCTCCTGCGCAAAAATCGCTTTCGAGGGGAAATTTGATGATTTTGTCCTTGAGAACTACTTTTCAATATAATCATCAATAATAGTCTTATCGCCTTCTATGCTAGTTGCCTCCTCATGCCCAACCCATGCTGTTATGCTATTTAGGTTTTGGGTTACACTTTGGATTGTAGCGCTGCTTTTCTCTACGACCGCATCGCGTTTTTTCGGCTTAACTTCCTTCTTTACCTTATTATCAAAGTCAGACTTGAAACTGTGAAATGTGGATGCAATTTTCTTATTCTGATCCTCTTTAATTTTAATACCACCATCTTTAATGTTCTTTAGAGTATCGTCATAAACTTCAAATACAGTATTAAATTCTTTCAAACTCAAGCCATCACTTTCTTTTTTATCTCTATTTAAAACGAGTCCTAAAGCA
Source organism: Chlamydiota bacterium (assembly GCA_039028715.1). Taxonomy (GTDB): domain Bacteria; phylum Chlamydiota; class Chlamydiia; order Chlamydiales; family Simkaniaceae; genus JBCCHO01. Next base: position 4,988 of record JBCCHO010000145.1, read on the forward strand.
GCTTCTTTAATGTCTATTCCACCTATATTTCCATTCTTCTCGAGATGTTTAATAACCTCTTTTCTTCTTTGTTTTACACTATTAGAATTATGTGCGTTGAAAAAATCAAAATTATTGATTGCATTCTTATTTTTAGGATCGAGAATCACTCCTTTTGCAACTAATGAAAGTCCAGGGCCGATAATAGGGTGAGCAAGAGCTGTAATATTAGCAGCTGTGTGCGCGACTACTGCATGCTGAATTAAAGCAGCTTTCGTATTCGCTGATTGTGTTTTACTCATGAATTCTGATGAAGTATTAACACTTTTAGCAGCCTTCTTTACTTTTTTTGAGTCAGATATTTGCCCTGCTAAAGTTGCAACGTTAGTTGTCAACTTAATGGAATCATTTGCAATATTTTTATTGCAAACTACATTTTCGTTAAATTTTTCTTTGGCTACATAGTAAGATTTATTCATCATTTTAACTGATTCCTTACCCATGCCGTCAATTGTAGACTTAACATTATTTCCGCCAAAAATTTTATTATCTAATTTTATTAAACTTGGATCGTTGCATGGAGATTTTTCAGACTGTATAGAGTCAGTATGGCTGGCATTGGAATGGTAGATCACC
>JBCCHO010000146.1:0-5549 GCA_039028715.1 Chlamydiota bacterium
AGTAGCCTGGACACGGGCCAAAGTTGTCCAGATGCTTGTCTGACAAGCAGCCAGCCTCTTGTGGGTTTTGCGTAAGCAATAGGTCATTGTCAGTCATCAGTCTGGAAGCCCACCTCTTTTAAGGGGTTTGGGAGTGTCACAGCCCACACCCTCGCAGGTTGAGCGTGGGTGCGAGGGCAAACAAGCCCACGCAACCAATAACGGGAAAAAAGGAGGGTAATCATGCAAACGAGCGATTTTAACCACGATAAAGCCATGTCTATGCTTAATAAAGCTTTACGTGAAATGAAACAGGACCTCGATAAAGTCGATGATTTATCACTAAAAGGGGTGCAAAAAAAACTCGCTAAGCACATGCACGAGATTTACGAAGAAGTGGAAAAGCTTGTCGATCAATACGGTCAAACACACACCCACGATGATTTCAATCACGTATGTCGTCAACTCGAAGTATTAAAGCCCGCCTTTGTCCTAAACTATAATGAAATCTTGGACTGGACTTAGGGTTGTTTTGCTTACAACCTAGGTTAAGCGCTATAAAGAAATCATAATACCTGTGAGTGCGACCTATGGATATTGATTTGAATTATTCTTTTTCCCATGTTTGAAACGGAAAAATGGCCCCCTACTTTATCCAAGTATGTGCCCATTTTTCCGTTTCAAGCATGAAAAAAATTGAAAATCCCTCTAAATACCCATAGGTCGCACTCACAGGTATTATGTCTGCAATCGACTAACCAAACACACTTTATCAAATTCGCTGAGAAAACCCACTTCTTCAGGCGTGGGATGAGAAGCGAAAAATATCCCTTATCCCTTCTTGAAAAAGTTGGGGTGTTTTAAATTAAACTTGTCGCAAGACGGAAGCCGCAGGACATGCGGGAAACAACGCTTGTGGAGATAGCGTGAATCCGGAGGAGATGGGTTGGCCACAGCCGTAAAAGTCCTCTTCGCGAGGATGTTTACGGCAAAAACCAAGCTTTTTCCTTTGGCGGCTATCGTTGAAGCAAGAACTAGCGGAGAGTAGCGATACAGACCTGCTCGTGGGGTGATCTTTCATCTTGCGAATCCCACTCCTTGAAGTGTGGGAGGATGTCAATCACCGCTTCCCATCCCTCTCATGTCTAACTCAATGTTTTGAATTGCCTGTTTTTAAAACCCAAGTTGTGGCTGATGATAGTTCAGATAAATTTTCTGTTTTTTTACCCGCCTGAGGCTTAAATTTTCAGCCTACTTGAATAAAGTAGGTGAAAATTTAAGCTTTGGGCAAGTGGAAAAAGAGAATTTTAGATGAGTAATTATGCCACACAACTTGGGTTTAAATGCTATAACTCCCAGAACTAACGTCTCCTCCTGTCCCAGTCCAATTGGTGTGGAAAAACTGCCCTCGCGGCTGATCAATGCGCTCATAGGTATGAGCGCCAAAAAAGTCGCGCTGGGCTTGCAACAGATTAGCGGGAAGGCGCTTTGAGCGGTAACCATCAAAAAAGGCCAACGACGTGCTGAAGCACGGAGTGGGAATGCCGAATAGCACGGCATGGCTCACAGCGCGGCGCCACCCGGCTTCTGCCCGCGTCAACTCGCGGACAAAAAAATCATCGAGCAATAGGCTCGCTAGGTCGCTGTTGCGGTCAAAAGCCTCTTTGATTTTTCCAAGAAACTGACTGCGGATAATACAACCGCCGCGCCACATCAAAGCGACTCCGCCATAGTTAAGCTTCCACCCCATTTCTTGAGCAGCTGCTCGCATGAGCATAAACCCTTGAGCGTAACTGATGATTTTGGAGGCATAAAGAGCCCAGCGAATGTCTTCTATCAACGCTTTTTTATCGCCAGCAAAAGCTTGTTGCGGCTCTTGAAAGCGCTTGCTCACCTGTTGTCGCTCTTCTTTTAATGCCGATAAACAACGAGCAAAGACAGCTTCGCCAATCAAAGTCAGCGGCATGCCTAAATCGAGCGCACTGATCCCCGTCCACTTCCCTGTTCCTTTTTGCCCGGCTACATCGAGAATGTGATCGACAAGAAAAGTCCCGTCATCCTCTCGATAGCCGAAAATACAACTTGTGATCTCAATTAAATAGCTATCGAGCTCGCCCTGATTCCACTCAGCAAATATCTCTTTGAGTTCGTCTGGCTTGAGTCCAAGTTTTGCCGAAAGGAGATGGTAAGCCTCGCAAATGATTTGCATATCGCCATACTCGATCCCATTATGAACCATTTTGACGTAATGACCGGCCCCACCAACTCCTACCCAGTCACAACAAGGCTCTCCATCAGGCGATTTTGCGGCAATAGCTTGAAAAATTGGTTTGATTATTTCCCAAGCGTCGGCGTTGCCTCCGGGCATGATCGATGGGCCGTAGCGCGCTCCTTCTTCGCCACCAGAAATTCCTGTGCCGAGAAATAAAATTCCCTTTTCTTTGAGCTCCTTGCACCGCCGCTCACTATCTGGGTAATGGCTATTTCCCCCATCGATTACGATATCACCGGCTTCAAGCAAGGGAAGACACTCTTCAATTTGCTGATCAACAGCAGTACCGGCGCGAATCATCAACATCACTTTGCGAGGTTTTTTGAGCGCTGCAACAAACTCTTTTAACGATCGCGTTCCGATCACTGCGGTTCCTTTTGCATCGCCTTGCAAAAAATCGTCGACTTTTTCCGTCGTCCGATTGTAAACAGCGACCTTGTAACCGTGGTCATTCATGTTTAACACTAAATTGCGGCCCATAACGGCAAGCCCTATAAGGCCGATATCTGCTTGATTTTGACTCATCTATTACCTCGTCTTACTCACCCTTGAGATAAAGGGTTTTATCGGATAAAATCTATTCTTTTGTCCTCGTAGCTCAGCTGGATAGAGCAGTTGCCTCCTAAGCAACAGGTCGTGCGTTCAAATCGCGCCGAGGACGATTTCTAATCCCTAAAATCATCATCAGACGTAAGCTTGGGTATATACCCGAGCCGATTCAAAATGCAAAAAGGTCGATGATTTGACGCGGCTATTTTGATCGACTTTTTTCCTGGGTTCTTATCCGGCAGGTGGATAAAACCCAGGGAAAAATCGGTCAAAAGAGACCGTCAAATTCGGCGAGATTTTTGCACTTTGAATCGGCTCGGGTATATATTCCTTCCGGTTCAAAGTGAGAAAATATTGCGATTTGATTCCCATAGAACCAATCCTTGCGTCAGAGCAAGGGTAAACTTGGGCTAGCTCTTTTTTCTGTTATACCAGCTTTTACTTACTTCTTCTAGAAGTTTGAAGGGAATCCTGCTGAGACAACTATGAGCAAAAAATTCAAGAAAACTCAAAAAATCGTTGATTGAAATAGTTTCATGGCAGAAATTTATTACCTGTGAGTGCGACCTATGGGGGTTTAGAGGGATTTTCAATTTTTTTCATGCTTGAAACGGAAAAATGGGCACATATTTGGATAAAGTAGAGGCTCCTACGCAAAAATCGCTTTCGAAGGGAAATTTGATGATTTTGACTTGAGAACTACTTTTTGTAAATTGACATATCCTGCTAAGGATAGGCAATTTTACAAAAAGTAGTTCTCAAGGACAAAAGCGCGAATTTCACTCGAAATGGAATTTTGCGTAGGAGCCTCAGTAGGGTCCATTTTTCCGTTTCAAGCATGGGAAAAAGAAAAATTCAAATCAATATCCATAGGTCGCACTCACAGGTAATAATCCAAACAATCTCTGGGATTTGATGAATTCTTCTGATTAAACGACTACGTGATAAAAGAGATGGGAAATAATTCTGATGAGACTATCCCACTCAAAAAATCGCTGAGTGGGATAGTCTCATAATCAACAACTAGACGAGTTAGTCGATAATTGCACTGATAAAATAAAGATGAAATTAAAGCGAATGTAATGACTTCTGAAGAAGACATCAACCGTTGTAATTACTGTATCTTATGTTTTCGTGTAATTGGTTCATGCGTAGGGTTTCTTCTAGCTGGGTATAATGGTCGGGTCGGAGTTTCTTGTTGAATTTATTTGTTGTCCTAGTAATTTTTTCCGATATTTTAGTTGCTGTTTGTTCCGTTGTTGTTCCAGCATTCTTCATAGGATCAATGATGATTTGCTTGGCGGCAAATTTTAAATTCTCAGTCGCAGTTGTCTTGCCCACTTTTTCTAACGATCCATGATAGTAAAGATAAGCTGCATAAAACACAAGAGAAACAACAAAGATCGCAATCGGAATTCCTGTTGGAACTGAAACAAAGAACAGCGCTGTCGAAACAAGTGCCGTGATGGCACTGGCAATTCCGATCATATGCAGTTTCCGATGCTTCTTGTCTTGCTCTTTTAGATCGTTGATCGCTTTTAATCCTAATTTTAGGTTATCTTCATGAATCACATTAATATCACCGGTTTTAAGGCTCTCGGATACAGTGATTAGGTCGGCTTTATGTTTATAAAGCTCCGTAGCTGCTGCTGCTCCCACGAGTTTGGCCAGTCTTGTGACGTTTTTATGGTCTTTTTCTGCCTTCTTTTTCGCTTTATTTTGTGCTGTCATGTCTTGAATCGAGCCATCTTGCAACGTTGAGCTAAGATAATTTGTCCGTAAAGTCTCTAAATCTTTACTCACAACTATTGCTTTCAGCGACTTAAGATCCTCGGGGGTTCCCTCTTTCACCCTATCTACAAGTTGATCAAATTTGTTTTTTCGACTTTCACTAACTTCAATGTTCTTTGCTTCTTTGGCGATTTGTTCACACAGCTTTTGTTTAACTGCAGGTTTTTGCTCCCCCATCGCACAATCAATTTTTTCGATAAGGGCAAAGTGAAATTGATTTCTAAACTGAACCTGTTTTCCCAATCTATAGGTGTGAATTCCTAATTCAATTGCTCCAAAAACAGCCAGCGAAATATAGTTAATGCGAAGAAAGAGCGACGATGTGGTGGTTGCAATAAATTTGCCAGAGAGCTTGACATAGGTATTCAGCGCTGTTGTGACCGTAATGAAGCTATTATAAACCCGAATTGGAAGCTTAATCAGGAACTCAAGGACAAAGAGAACCTTGGCTTCTCTTGTATGGTCTCCTACTCGCGAGCGCCGTGTAAAGATAATAGAAATAGCATCCTTAATCTTTCCCATTGTTGTCAAAACGTTCGTGACAGTTCCTGAAGCGTCAGCTGGTTCAGTATATTTAGCTACGTCCTCTTTAAGTTCGTCAACACCTATTTCGCTAAAAGAATCGTCCCATCGTGCAATACCACCGGTGTCGGCCCTAGAAAGCGTTCTGTTACTAAATGGCTCCTTACCACCAATAGCTGCGTAAAGGGTGCTCTGTTTGGGGAGGCTAAAGCCGGTATCTGTACTAGTACTTGAATCTAAACTATCTTTGTGTGTAAAATTGTCAATCTGTCTTTTTGAATTAAATGGTTGTCTAGGCAGCAAGGATTTCAGACTCCTAAGACCCATAAATGTATTAGAAATTCTACTAAAAAGACTTGGCTGTTTTTCAATGTCTCTTTCTTCACTAGAATAGTAGTCATTTGCTCTGGAGTAACCACAACCTAAAATACTGGAC
>JBCCHO010000147.1:0-5501 GCA_039028715.1 Chlamydiota bacterium
AAAAATTTGGAGCATCTGTTTTCCGAGATTCCAAGGAGCTCTTTTGGAAATGGTTACAACCATTCCCTGCAAGATCTCCTTGAAATCTCGAAAAACATCTTGCTCAACTTTTTAGCAGAGCTTGTGAGAAATACGGGGTAACCATTTCCAAAAGAACTCCTTGGAGAGGCTCCAAATTTTTCCAGAGCCTTGTGAGAAATGCGGGCTAGGGTGAGCAACGACAAAGCAAAGCTTTTTTGATCGACGAATTCATAGCCAAAGTGCTATGGACGAGGAGAAAAAGCGTTTGACAAAGTTAATTAGCCAGCCCTAGCGGGAGATGTCTGCCGTGTACAGAGATCGAATACATAAAACTTAGCTGAATCATCATAAGACGCGGGCGTGGGTTTTTATGAAAAATCCCAGACTCTGGTCTTTTTGCTGGCTGGCCCACTTAAAGTAGGGCATGAGTTGCTGGCTTGTATATGAGCGCAAGGTGATGAGCATGGTATCAGAAAAAAGCAATAGCCCCTCTGCTTCAGCTGTTGTTGCGCGTACGCGCGATGCGACTAAAATATAATCGTACTGGATCCGAAGGCGCTTTAAATAGGCGCTAAAGCGCGTTGTTTTTAGCCACTCCGCTTGAAATTGGGGGCTCCCACCCCATGAAAGAACCGCTACTTTTTGCTCTTCTTTGATCACAGGCTCTTCGCCTTTTTGCACGAGATAGTTAAAAAGCCCCGGCCGCTCAACTGAATCGACTTGAGCGCTTTCTAGGTCTATGACTAACACGCGCCGCTCACTTCTTGCCAACAGCCGCGCTAGTCGAATGAGATCCTCACTTTCCCGCTCAAATAAACAGCTGATAACCCCCGTACGCTGATGCAAAAATAAAGCAACTCGACGTAGCGCTTCGAGTTGCGCTTGGCTTGCACATGTTGCTTGTTTAAACATGGGATAGCCGCGTAATGCAAGATTTGCAAAAGTAAGTGGAAGCCCTTTAACAACAGCTCGTAGGATCAACCATCCCCATGTGATCACAAGCCCGATAGCAGCTCCAAGCAATGCAAAAAATCGAATAGGGGGCGCTGTTGGCACAAGCGATGCGGTTGCTAAACAAAAGGGTTTAGACCGGGCAACGGATAAATAGTGCTCGATATTTTTAGACTCAACAAGCTCGGTCATTTTCTCTAACATTTTAAGGTTAAGTTGCGTGTTAAAGTCGATTTTCCGCTCTCTAGGCCAGCTATCGGGAAGTTCGGACATTTCTTCTTTTAACTTGTCAATTTGCTGATTAATCAAGTGAGCCTCTGCTGTCAATTGGCTGAGTTCAGCCTCTGTTTTCCGTTGGAGCTCCCGTTCAATGAGCGCAATTTCGCGATTGGTTAAGTTGAGTAAAGCATGCGTTGTAGTCACAATTTTTTCCTTGAGCACATCGGCTCGAAGCTCATACAAAGCTATTGTCTGATCGACATGCCAATGCAGGTCTTTTTGATACTGCTCTAGCAATCGCTCCATCCGATCTAGCTCTTTTGCCCCAAAATGGCGTTTATTGCGCATCGATTGAGCAAGCTCCCCCATTTTTCGAGCTATTTCCTGGCTTCCAGCATCGGGAAGAAGCTCAACAAGAGATCCAAACTCAAAGTTAGGCCGATCGAGTTGCTTTTTCGCAATAGTGAGCTTTTTGATTTTTTCCTGATAGTGATCGCGCTCTTCCACATAGGTGGCATAAAATCCTTCTACCATCTTTAAATCGGCACCTGAAAATTCCTCTTGCTGCTTCGACGGACAGAGTATCTGCTGACGACAGATTTCTTCTTCTAAGGCGAGCAAATCGAGTTGGCGCGATAAAAAGGCAGTTGCCTCTTCTTTTTTTTCAAAGCAAGGCATCTTGGGATATAGAGCGGCGATTCTTTCGCTCCATACTGCTTCAATATAGGGAGGGCAGTGAGTCTCTACTTTATCGATGAGAGCAACAAGCTGCTCTTTCTTTTCGCGCACTGTTTCTAGCCTGGATTTTGCACCGGAAAAAGCATTTACCTTGTTGCAAAGGGGGTTTAAAGTCTCGAACGAGGGCGCTGCATTGGGCTGGGAATGCGCTAAACCCTGTTCCGTAGTCAGGGCAATGGTCATGGCATCGCGTTTTTTCTCCATCGCCATTAAATCGCTTTGTAGCTTAATGATAGCATCGGCAAATTGTCTATTAGCAGAAGCAAATGACGCGGTACCTACCAGCCGCTTTTTCTCAACATCGAGATCGAGGAGGCGCTTAGCATAGTCTCGCTGCTTTCCCATGGCTAGTTCTAGTTCTCGCTCTACTGTGAAAAATCCTTTTTCTTTAAGATTATCTTTGAGATAGCTGGCGTAACCTGTCCAATCTTGATCTACTTTCTTTTCTAACTCTGCTTGCTGTTTAGCTAAATAAGTCATTGTTTCTTGAGAAAATTCGGCGTGCTCTTTGATCAAAAAGCGTTGATAACTCGCCATCGTTTCATTTAAGACATCGATAGCAACCAAACTCGTTCGGTGGGAAAATTTTAGCTCTAAAAGCGATGTGCTCTTTTCTACGGGAGCAACCTCAATTGCTTGTGCTAACTGCATGACCAGCGGAAGAAGAGGAGAAAAAGTGAGCCTATACCGGTGAAAAAGATCCACATTTTGTGGCGTTTTTGCCACTATAAACGAGCCGTCCTTAAAAACTACTTTTTTTCCTATTTCTCCTTGAGCTAATAGTGCGCCGTTCAAATTCTGCAATTCAAATCGACTCGGAGAGGAAAAAAGCAGAAAGTAAGAGGCTTTCTTCCCAGAACAAGCCACTCTGCGAAAAACAAACGAGCTCCGCTCTGGCAAAGGGCTGCCTTTAACTGCTAAAAAAATATCCTGCGCTCGCCGCCTTATTCGCCCCAATAACCCGCAATCGTCAACAGTAGCTTGTAGTCCAAGGTTTTTCACAACTTGCGTTAAGATCTTTGGCGAGGTCAGAAGTGCAGCACTTTCACTTTGGCTTGACCCTCTTCTAGAAGGGTCTAGCAGCTCGCTAACCAAACTTTTTTCTTGCTTTCTATATGTAGAATTCTCTTCGCGAAAAATTGCCGCTGCTTCATATTGTATGGGGAAATAAAACGAAGTAACCATCCCTAAGATGGCAAAGAGACAGAGGCCAAAAACAAGCTGTTTTTTCGATCTTTTTGCCAAAGCAATGAAGTCGGCAAAGACAAAAAAATGGTGATCCTGTTGCTCTTTCATTGAATAGCCACTACTCCAGCTACACCCTTTCTAAAAAGTTCGATTCCCGTTAGCGTCGGGAAAATTTGAGTCACAAACCGATTCCATTGGGCAATGGGAGTTGCCGCAACATAGACAATATCGCCGGGCATGAGCAACAAACTTGAAGTTGGCAACCGGATCACATGTTCCCAATTGAGCGTATAAATTTTTGGCCGCAAAATATTACCCCGAATGATTTGAATATAGCCCTTATCTCCCGTGTAGGGAATCCCACCTGCTAAAGCGAGCGCCTCGCGAAGAGGCATAAATCCAGCCGGGAGGTCAATCACTTTTTCTCGGTTGACCTCGCCCATCACCATCAAAGTCGATGCTTTTGCTGGTGCAATATAGAGTTTATCGCCACCGCGCATCACGACATTTTGAGTCATGTCTCCATCAACAACGAGCTTATACATATCAACGGGAATTAGCTTGCCTGCACGCACTAAATAGCTTTTAAATAGGTTAGCATCGACCGGAACGCGCGCTTCTGCTAAAATATCAAACAGGCGCACCCGCCCATTAACGGGGAGCGTAGGAACTTGGACCATCCCTGCAAGTTCGACTCTGCGCAATTTCCGCTCTTTATAGGCCAAAAAAACTTCAGAGTCTGCAACATCAAGATCATAAGCGCGTTGTAAAGCTTCTTGAGCCTCTGCTAAGGTTAACCCCGCCACGTGAAAGGGGGGTAAATTAGGCAGTGTGATGGCCCCGTCGCTGACAATATACCCAATTTGGTTTCCAATAGTTCGAACAGCGGCCATGAGATCTGTCCGCGTTGGATGATAAAGCTCGACTTTAAGGACATCCCCTTCCTCAATTGTATCGGGGTATTCATCGAGAAGAGCGGGATCGAGTTCATCACAAGGCTTTCCCTCAAGCTCTAAAATCGAAAGCTTTCCCCCCTGGATGCGGTAGGAGTCAATGACAAATTCATCAGCTCCTAGTACATCCTTTCCTCGATAAGGAGCATTTGAACACCCAGCTAGGCAAAGCGCCAACAAAACCACTCCCCACCAACCCATTTTTCCTCGTATTGCTTGTTGCTGGTACATCTTTTTTCTATATGAGGACACCTGCAAAATCCCTGTTGCTCTTTATCACCGGTACGTTAACCCCAAGTCAGATGAAAACCCCAACCACTACTTACCTGTGAGTGCGACCTATGGGTATTTAGAGGGATTTTCAATTTTTTTCATGCTTGAAACGGAAAAATTCAAATCAATATCCATAGGCCGCACTCACAGGTACTTAAGAAGCTGCGTCAGAATGGGACTCTGCACTACCATAGCCCAATAGCCGCGAAAAAATAGTGATCACATCCACATATGTTTTATGAATGATTGCAACTCCTTGCTGGACCAATTCTGCAGCAGAGGTATACGTAAAAATCAAGACTTTACTCATAACCTGCTGGATAGTTACTGCAAGAGCTTGTACATGATTCCAAACTGGAACCATGACGCGATGAAATAGCTGGCTTGCTAGCGCAACAGTTTGCAAAGCAAGGAAGTTCCCAAATGCAATAGCCGTTGAAACAGTCCAGCAGCATGCTCTTTTTATGCCTTTAAAAATCGGCGAAAAAACATAACGCCACATAGGAACCAAGGTATGGCGAAATACCCACATCGCTACCTTTCTAGTTTTTATCATAAGCGCATGAGCACATTTGCCAACTACCGACGCTATTGAGAAAAAAGTTCTTTTTATCGCTACAGCAATAGGTACGATCATGCGGTGCCATAGTAACCCACCTAAGCGGGTGACAATCCAGTTCGCCGCTGCAATTGTTTTTTGCAGCGCAAAGCTTATGCCGTCATAAGCCGTCGAAATAACCCATTTAATGGCATATTTTAGCTCTGTTATTGCGCGTACAATCACACTCTGCCACAACGGAATCAGCAAGTTTTTAAAGATCCACTTTGCCGCTTCACCGATCTTTTGCAAAGCAAACTCGATGCAGTCGCCTACCTTTGTTATCACCCACTTCACTACGCGCTTTAGCTCAACCGCTGTAGGCACAATCACACTCTGCCACAACGGAATCAGCAGGTTTTTAAAGATCCACTTTGCCGCTTCACCGATCTTTCGCAAAGCAAACTCGATGCAGTTGCCTACCTTTGTTATCACCCACTTCACTACGCGCTTTAGCTCAACCGCTGTAGGCACAATCACACTCTGCCACAACGGAATCAGCAGGTTTTTAAAGATCCACTTTGCCGCTTCACCGATCTTTTGCAAAGCAAACTCGATGC
>JBCCHO010000148.1:0-5494 GCA_039028715.1 Chlamydiota bacterium
TTGAGGCGCGATAATGAAAAACTCATCTTGATAATGAGCTAATTGGAGTTCCAAAATGAACAAAAAACTCAAGAAAATTAAAAAAATGTTTAAGGATATAGGTTCAACGGTTTTTATTTTTTTGTGAGAACGCCGCGTGCTTGTGTCTTTCTTCATTGACCTAGCAAAGGATTTTTGTTAGCTTTTGACTCCATTTGTATGCAAATATACTCCTTCCGATTCAAAATGCAAAAATTTCGCTGAATTTGACGGTCTCTTTTGACCGATTTTTCCCTGGGTTTTATCCACCTGCCGGATAAGAACCCAGGGAAAAAGTCGATCAAAAGAGACCGTCAAATTCAGCGAGATTTTTTCACTTTGAATCGGCTTGGGTATATGTCCAAGTTAGCTGCAACTGGAAACAATTGTTCACCAAATAGGCACTCACCGTGGTAATTCCTTCACCGACCCCTCAAGTATTTCTCGAAAACAATCAAGACCTCTATACATGGGCATTTAGCTTTTCCAAGCGATTTCCTAACTGGGTCGATTCTCGGCTAATTAGAGGGCTTAATGCGATCTTAGGGGCAGGAGCTGCGCGTTCTTTTGTAGACGAGAGGTCATTTTTTCATCTAAAACGACTGCTCATCACCCAGTTTCTGTTGCAAAAAAAAATCGAGCAAAAGCTAAACGAAGAAGATGAGCGACCACTATTTGTTAGAGTTTTCTCCCTGCAGTCGCGGCTGTGCATTGCGATCGTTTATTCCAAAGCGGAAACCGATTTAAAGAGCGATGCCATCCTCGAAATGGCAAGCCAAAAAGTCCCCGCGCTTAAGAAAGTGGAATTTTCTTCCTATCAATGGGCAAGCCAAGATTTGCCCTATGCTTTTTATTATCTAGAGCTAGAAAAAATGCGCGGTAAAGATCTTCTCTTTGCCGAAATCAAAGATCTCGAAAACCACTTGAAAAAACACCTTTGTCATTACATTTCGGAGCTCTCTGTCTTTTGGCCATATAACCATGAGGAGGCGTTTAAGCAACTGCTCGTATTGGCAAAAGAAATTTTCTCAGCAAAAGACTACCCCCAGGTCAGTATTCACTTCCAAAAACAAACAGCACACCAGCTAGAGTTTCTCATTTATCTCGCAAGACCCAAACCCAACCTCTCTCCAGAGACGGCAATCACTTCTAGCCAGTTTCCCGTTTCCATTCAGTTGATCCTGCACTTGACAAAAGAGATCGATACCAAAGTTCCTACTCTAATTGAGGCCTTTTCAGTGTTAATCCCAATTGAGAAGTGCAAAAAGGGGACAGCAATTAACTTGCTCCATGCTCGTGAATTTGTCGGCAAACTCCTTGAGAATATCGTTGGGACGTTTCGAGATTATAATGGTGGGCTTTTCGACACCCAAAAAAAGCGATTTGAAGAACTTTCTAGATTATTTGCCGAAAAAATTCCCAACTTTGATCTTTTCGGAGCTGATCTGTTTTATGCTCTGACACCTGTTGAAGCCCAGATTTGCTTAGATGATAGTCTTTTTGAGAAGCTTTTTGAAGGATTTGCTCAGGCTTTAGGAGATACAACGCCTTTTTTGGTCAGACCGAACTCAGAGGTGGTTATCTTTAATTCTCTGGATCTCAATGAGCTTGTTTCTTATCTTAGGCAAGCTAAAAAACTCCAATTACAGGGAAAGATTTTAGCATATGCTAACTTTAGGATTTTAGCGCGCTACTACGTATGCATGTTTGGTATTAAATTTTCTTCTATAGAAGAGATTGGCAACCAGTCGCTTGATTTTTCCAGTGCAATGAATAGAAAACGCTCTTTGAATCTCGCTTTCCAGTATGAAGAGGTCCCCTCGCTGTGTCCTAGTTATTTATCGCGGGAGTTACGAGGGCGGATATTGAGCAAACTTCTTTTTGAGGGCTTAGTACGCTTGGGGTTAGAGAACCGGATTGAGTATGCCGGATGCGAAAATATAGAAATATCAGAAGACCAGTGTCGCTATCTTTTTCAATTAAGAGAGCTTTATTGGTCGAATGGAGAACGAGTGACTGCGGTTCAATATGAAAGGGCCTGGAAGCGTAATATTTTAGAAGAAACCAACATTAACTCATTTTATTCAATGAAGCACGCAAGAGCCATTCGATTAGGGGAAAAAACCGTCGAATGTCTAGGAGTCAAAACTCTAGATGAAAAGCATTTGGAGGTGCAACTAGAGCAAGCCGATCCCAATTTTTTAAGAAAACTATCTCATCCGTTGTTTTTACCTATTCATGAAGAAGTCGTTGAACCCAATTGTTTTAATGGTCCGTATTGCGTTCTGAGCAAAGACAATAATAATCTTATATTGGAAGTCAACCCTTTTTATTGGGAACGGGAAAAATTATTTTTCCGAAATATAACGATTCGATTTGGGGTTTCTCTTGACCATGTCGCTAAGCAATTTGAAAATAATCAGCTCGACTGGGTTGGCGATCCATTTATTAGGGATTATAGTAGTTTCTCTAAACTCGATCTGAAAGAAAAAAATGTCAATCGACCCTATTTTCTCTATTTAAATACAAAATATTTTCCGCTATCTTCACCCTTGATTCGATCTGCCTTAAGTTGTGTCATTGACCGGGAGTTTATTATAAAACATATTTACGCGGGGTGTCAGCCTCTTTTTACCATGATCCCCAAGGACACGCCGCCTGATATTGAAGTCGATCATGCGCTTTTAGCAGGGCAACAGCTCTTTGAAAAAGCGATGCGAAGTTTAGGGTTGACTCAAAAGACCTTTCCGACACTTGTGTTAGGTTACTGTCATACGAATAAAGATAAAAAGCTGATGGAGTATATAAAAGAGAGGTGGGAGACGGCCTTTGGAATTAAAGTGCTCATTGATGGGACGAAGTGGAATTCCCTGTACCGGCAACTTGAAAGGGGAAATTTTCAGATTATAGGCATTTTCAAAAGCTTTATGCTGGCGTATGACAACTGGCCTTTTTTAGAAAGTTTTTCCATGCAGGGGTCGAATTATAGTCGTTGGACATCTTTGGAGTACAGTGACTATTTAAACAAAGCCAAAAAGTCTCGGTCTGAGCAGGAAAAAACTCACTACCTGCAACTAGCTGAGCAGTTTCTTTTATCGAGCCTGCCGGTTATCCCTTTGTTTACCGATAATTATCGCTATGCAAGCAATGCTAAGTTAAAAGATTATATCATCGATGAAGAGGGAATCATTGATTTTCGGTTTTCGTCATTTACAACATGACTCGGCGGGTTTTTTCCGGACCCAGCGCAGATCAGGAGCGCCTGAATAGTCAAATACAAGCCCCTCCAAATTAGGACACGAATAAGTTAAAGTCTGGTTAAAAATACTAATCACAGGCATTTCCTGCTCTAAAAGCAGCTCAACTTGTTTTACCAGGCTTTCTCTTGATGTTTGATTCGCCTCTTTTCTGATTTTTGTCATCATATCTTGGTATTCGGGATGGTTCCAGTTAGAAAAATTCATTTTGTTGGGAGCCAAGCGAGTCAGTAATGCCATGGGATCCTCATAGTCAATTGAGGTAAAACAACCGCCAACCTGATAGGTTCTATTTTGCAGGTTTTGGTAAAATGTGTTCCATTCTTGCACATCTAATGTGATGGTTATTCCAAACACATTTTCCCAGCTTTCTTTCAAATACTCCGCAAGTTTTCTACTTTGATTCGAGCTAAAGCAGCTCAAGACAAGAGGGGGGAATGTGTTTCGACTTAATCCCAACTCTTGTAAAGCTTGTTCAAATAGCTCTTTGGCCTGAGTGGGATCAATGTGACTAGATGCTTTGCAAGATGATAGCTGCTTAGGGAGTATTGTTGTTAAAGGACGACATCCGAAATAGATATACTTTGCAATGAGTTCTCGGTCAATAGCATAGCTTAGGGCGCGGCGCATAAGTGGTGAAGATAGCGGGTAAAAATCAGTATTTAAATAGATCCAGAAAGGTCGAATCACCTCTTGCTCGGCTACACTATGCTGGATAGTTTCTAGGTCTTCTTCTACAATCGGGCTAAATGGGTCTCCAATCCAGTCAAACTCTCCCTTTTCGTAAAGATAAAGCGCTGTTCTAGGCTCTTTAATCATCGTGATTTCTATTCTTTTTATTGCGACTTGATCTTTAAAGAAAGGGTTTTTAGTGAGTTTTAAAGAAACATCTTTTTTCCATTCATTGACAATATAAGGGCCGGTAAAAAGCAGGGTGTCATTGCTAAACTTGTATGGTGAGAAAAGACAGGATGATACAAGACTTAAAAAATAGGGTGTTGGATGTTCGAGCTCAACAAAGAGTGTTTTTTCATTGATGGCCTTAACTCCGACCTGATCTAAGGCGACTTTTCCTTCACGCGCGTGCTTTGCGTTTTTGATGCAGTAGAAGAGGTCGGCTTTTGCGCACTTAGAATTAGGAGCAATCGCTTCTTTCCAAGCGTTTTCATAGTCGAAAGCTGAAACAGAGCTTCCATCCGAGTAGCATAGAGTCCGGAGTTTAAAGATATAACGAGTTTGGCAAGAAGAAATAGTCACCTCTTCTGCGCCAGTTAACTCGTACTCTCCCGCTTGATTGCGCCGAGACAACCCCTCAAAAAGCCATTTTCCCATCGCCCTACCTCTGCCAGTCATAGACAGTTCATGAGGGTGGAGCGAAGGGAGATCTCCATAGGAAAAATTGAGACGAAGGATTTCTTCTTGAGCAAGAGATTTCGCTTGGTGTGTGTCTGATTTTTTCGTACAACCCACAAGTAAACTAAACACGAGCAACCAAGTTAAACAATATCCAGGTTTTTTTTTCACCTTTCCCCCTCCTAAATTATTTGGGCCTATGAGACTATCCCACTCAACGATTTTTTCGGTTTTCCAGTCTTTTTTGCTCATTTTGAAGCGATAGCTTTCGCCGTTATCTCTTGATAATACCTGTGAGTGCGACCTATGGGTATTTAGAGGGATTTTCAATTTTTTTCATGCTTGAAACGGAAAAATGGGCACATACTTGGATAAAGTAGGGGCCATTTTTCCGTTTCAAGCATGGGAAAAAGAATAATTCAAATAAATATCCATAGGTCGCACTCACAGGTAATATGCGAAAAATTCAAAAAGACTCGAAATAATCGTTGACTGGGACAATCTCGTAAAGAGCCTTCACTAGATGGATTATTTTTTCAAGTATATAGTGCTTCCGGTTCAAAAGCGCCCAAAAGCAAATACTGGATATACAGCTGAAAATTTAGGTTTATTCAGGAGAATGGCAATGAATGTAATTAAAGCTTTTGATCCAAACCGTGGGTTTGCAGATGCAAGAAGAAGCGCTGCATTTGAACCTGCATATTTAAGAGGTTTATTAGCAAAATTATTTGCTGGGGGCTGTTAACCCGTATTTCTCACAAGACTCTGGAAATAAACCCCCTATTTATGATATAAGTTATTTATAATGAACTACTTATAATTATAAATTGATGGGGAATAATGAAAACACACTGTAATTCTAAAAA
>JBCCHO010000149.1:0-5468 GCA_039028715.1 Chlamydiota bacterium
GACTTCGACTCGAATATGGAGCGGGAAGGTGCGACCAAAAAGGATGTGCGCTTTAAGGTCAAAAGGATTTTTTTCTACAACTTCACCAATGCGAATATTGACTTGGAGAACCTCACCGTCAATAGGGGCTCGAATGGTCGAGCGTTCGATGTTAGTGGCAATGACGGCAACGGCCGCTTCGGCTTCTCTTAGCTCATTTTGCGCCGCTTCAGCTGCATAAAACCGCTGGTTGAATTCATTTTCACTGACAGCCCGTTTATCGCGCAAGCTTTGATACAATTGAAACTGTCTCTCTTGATCTTGAAAATTTGTTCGCGCCACTTCGAGCCGCTCACTGGCTTCTTTGAGTCTCGCTTCTAGATCGCGCGTGTCGATTTGGAAAAGGGGATCGTCTTCTTTAGCAAAGTCACCGACTTTAACGAAAATACCAGTGACGATTTCGTTAAAAGGCGTTCCAATTGAAATATCTTCGGAGGCTGCCTCGACTGTGCCCGCCCCTGCGACGTAATGTTTGTAAGGAGGAGTTGGCGGCGGAAATTCGATTGGTGGAACAGGCGGAGTACGCCTTCCATAAAGCACCATGAAAATCGCGAGCGAGAGTCCAATGAAAGATAAGATAGGCAGCAAATACTTCCGGCCGATATGCTCCATGTGCGTGCTGTTCTCCTTCTTTTCTTCATAACCTGAGCTTTGAGTTTATTGCATCTAGATATTGTCGTCCAAGCTTGGCGAGAAGTACAGGTTAACCCTGGAGTTTTTTCAGCCGTACTTGTTCGGTTTGGATGAACTCTTTTTTCAGTTCGCCAAAGTTGGAAATAAGAATTCCGAAATCTTGCTTTTTTAAAGCAAGCACGTCGACAGGGGTGAGGCACCGGACAGTTGCGAGCCGCGCTTTTTGGTTGAGCAATGCCATTTCACCAAAGTACTCGCCTTTGCCGAGTTTGGCGATCTGCTTTTCTTTCCCTTCTCTGATCGAAAAAACCTCGACTTCGCCTTTGACGATAATGTAGAGGTAATCGCCCGTATCACCTTCGTTGAAGATCGTTTCTCCACTTTCAAAGTGCAGCTGAGCAATTCCCTGGGTTGGTGTTGTTTTAATTTGCACTGTTTCAATTGGGAGAATCGTATCGAGTAGCCATGCAATGACTGTTTTAATTTTTCGGTCGATGCCAGGCAGTTTTAGCCAGTAAACAGCGCGCCATAAAAACCAGGCGAAAAGGCCGGAAAACTTGAACTTTCCAAATAACTCAGCAACAGCCGAGTGGTGGCCGAGCGCCCCCATCATGCCAAGCGCTTTAAAACGAAATTCTTTTTTTTCGTGCTGACGGATAGTAGCGGCAATATTGTGTGCGAGTACCTTGGCTTCGCGAATAGCAAACTGGGCCGTAGGTGGGCAGATGCCCTGGGTAAAGAGGTTGGGAATAATGGCACAGTCACCAATTGCCCATAAATTGGTGTGGCCTTCTACTTGGAGCATAGCATCGGCTTTGATTTTACCTTTCTCCATCGGCAAATCGAGCGACTCAATGATTGGGTTTGGTGATGAGGGGACTGTGGAAATAATTGTTTTAGCATTAATGCGCTCGCCTGTATCGAGAATAGCTTCTTTTGGCGTTGCGGAAGAGAGGTGGCAATGGAGCCTGATTTCGACACCTCTTTTTTTGAGCAATTTTTCTGCATAGCGGCTCAGCGAAACGCTAAGCTCCCGTTCCATGAGGCGGTCTTTGCTGTGAATCAGGATGACACGTACGTGGTCTGGGTCGATAGCTTCGTAGCGTTTCACAAGTGTGCGCACAAGGTCATTGAGTTCAGCGACAACTTCTGTACCAGAAAAACCGCCACCGCCGACGACAAATGTCAGCAGCTCCTTTTTTAGGGAGAGATTCTGCTCACAGGCAGCAGCTTCAATCACATCGATCACCTGATTTCTAAGAGCAATGCTATCGGCGAGCGTTTTGAATGGAAGAGCGTGCTCGTGCAACCCCGAAATCCCGCGGAAGTCAGTCACATTGCCGAGAGCAAAAACGAGGTGATCGTAGTCGATGTCAGTCGGCTTATGCGAGTATTTTGGCGAAAGCCAGATCTTCTTGTTTTCTAGATCAACAGATTCAATTTCACGGATATACAGCGTCGTTCGCGGTAATAAGCGGCGTAGTGGGTTGATTGTATCGAGAATATCGAGCGCTCCGCCGACAACTTCAGCGAGCATCGGTTGGAAAGTAAAGTAGTTATCGCGATTGATGATCACAATCTCAAAGTCAGCAGACTTTTTCTTTTTGAGCAGCTTTTCGAGATGCATGGCTGTATAAACACCACCAAAGCCAGCCCCTAAAATTACGATCCGCTTACGCTCTGTCATACATGATTTTCCTCGCCGATTTGCTTTCCTTTCTTTTAGACTTTTTTTATTATTAGTGCCAGCCTGTTTGAAGCATTATCGATGAGCATCTGTGAGAAGGCTCTTGCAAAATTCGATGATTTTGAATCGACCGAAATGGGAATTAACTACGAACCTATCCGTAAATGAAAATGTTTTTGGTTTTTACCAGGTTTCTAGCAAATTTTTGGAAGCCGATTTGTCCACATTGTCCATGAGACAAGGGTAACAAATCAGCTTCCAGAAAGATGCAGAAAGAGTGAAAAGCAAGAAGATTTTCATTTACGGATAGGTTCACCTGATAATCAACGGTATTCTTAGGTTTTTTCAGCGTCGGCTATAGAGACTCTAAAATACGGGCAGTTAATTGCAGCGTGCTGAGGCTCGTCTGCGCGATGAGCTTGGGGTAGAGGATGTAGTTGATCGATCGATCGACTTGGTCAGCTGCATGATTGAGAAGCGCAAATGTGGTTTTTTTAATGACTCCCAGGTCAGGTTCTGAAGGCGGCGACTTTTTCGAGGATCTCGCTGAAACGTGGCGATAGTTTCGAGTGATCCCCCCTTTTATTTTTTTACATTCATAAGCGCCTTTTTTAAAAGTTTTGATCGCAGCATATCCGATTTCTAATTGCCATGTTTGTAAAGCGGCGTAGGCAATGCGACCGCCAAAATAGGAAACAACGGGGTGGTAAAGAGCGTATGTGCTTTTAAGCACTGTTTTGCATACGTTTTTTGTTTTTTCATACTTTTTTTCGATCCATCCCGCATCTGAGAGGTTAATTTCTTGGTTTTTTGAGCAAAAGTCTTGAAAAGGTGTAACAATTTTAATCGGCCAATTTGCGAGCGGCTCAGAGCCGTTTTCGAAAACCTTTTTGAGAAAGTAGCGGTAACGATTTGGTGACAAGGAAGTCGCAAAACTGCGGTTGATTTTTTGAGTCACAAGTTGGGTTATCTTGGCTTCTGCAGTGTGGATAAATGTCGCTTTTTGGTTGAAATGAGGTGTTTGAATTGGTGAAATTGGGGCTGTGATGGTCGTGATGATTTCATGGCCCCATTTTAGTAGGTACTCATCGATTTTTTTGGGGTCATCCGTTACCGTAGTCAATACTCGATCTAACTGAGCAAGTGCTAGCGCTGCGTTTTGGTTGGTCGTCTGGCCCACTTTTTCTTTGATCAGCTCTTCTATCACTTGTTGAATACCCGATGTAGCGTCAAGAGCCATTTTTTCGATTCCAGACTGACTGGCCAACCAGGAAGTGAGTTGGTCAATCTTGCTCCATTTTGCTATTGAGCCAATTTTTTGCGAGACTTGAACGAGAAAGTAAGAGGAGAAAGATTCCATGACCACCTGATGAATGATTGCAGTCATTTGAGACTTTTCCTTGTTTGCAAGCGGGCAAAGAAACTCATCGATAATCTGGGAAATTTTTTTAGCAATTTTTTGATAGTCAGCAGGATAAGTCGGATTAGAATCGGGGATTGAAGCTGAAGCAAGTTGATAGGCTTGAGCTTGAGTCGTTAAAAAGTGAAAAACCGCCCTTTGGACACGGAGCTGTTTGTACTGTAATTGATTGATTTGGCAATCAAAAAGATTTTCCAATTGAGGTTTTAAATAGGGAAAAATCCAACGAATGAGGGTCAAAGCAACAGAGAGCCTCCAGTTTTCAAGGACTCCAACATTGAGGTGTTTGAATAGGGCATTGGCGATGCGGTCGATGAGAGACTTTTTGTTTTGGCCGGGGTAACGGTGCTGCAGTTGCTTGACTAAGCTTTCTGGATTGGGAATCGTCCAGTTAAGAGATTCAAGGATTTCAAGAACTTCTGCTAGCGTGCGATCAATAAGCTCTATGTAGTCATCTTTAGAGAGACGCTGGATTTGGTAGCGCGCTTTGCCAATCAAAGTCAACATTATCGATTCGAGCAAGTAAGAGAGCGTATAAAATGTCGTCCGAAAAACAAGTGATGAAGTCACTAACCGGTGAGTAGCAAGAGCGATCAATGAAGAGGGGCCAGTTGGCTGCGGAATCGCTAGGCGAAGCTCAGCAATAAAAGAGTCGAGATCGGGTGTCGAGCTGATCATCCTGTGAAAAGGTGTTTTAAGCTTCCCCTGGCAGAATGAGTTGGTAAGGGTAAAGAGGACTTTAGCTGTCGAATAAAAGGCAATTTCTTTGATGCTTTGATTAAGAGTGCTGCACTTGGTGTCGTGATTGGCTAAAGTCTCTGTACAAGCCAGTGGTGAAGGAGTTTTCCGTTCAGTTGGGCTGGGGAAAAATTCCGGGCGTCGGGATTGGCTAGTGGAGTGGATGGAAGAGACCATAAGTTGAGTTGCTAAAGATGTGGTTTGCCGAGGGCTTTTTTTATGTTGCGTAAGGAAAATAGCCAGATAAAAGAAACAAGGCTATCTTTTTTTTAAATTAAAATCAATTTTTTATTTTTAGCGGGGTGTGAATGAAAGTGTTGACGACTTCTAGAGGGGCTAACAGGGGGTGTGGCATGTTCCCTACTCTGGCGCAGAGCAACACTTTTAACCCAAGTTGTGCGAAAACTCCTGTCACAGTTTATTTTAGGGTGCCATATTGCTTCTGAAAATTTGCAGGGAAGCTCCGAAGAGTTTTTCAAAAAAAATATTTTAAATCGTAACTTTCTGTTCAAATGGCCCCGCTGGTCTAAATTCAGGTTAAAAAAAAATTCTAATTTTTTATGCTTGCTTAATGGGAGGTCTTACGAGGCTCCTACGCAAAAATCGCTTTCGAAGGGAAATTCGCGCTTTTGTCCTTGAGAGCTGCTTTTTGCGTAGGAGCCTCTAGGTATTTTTTTTCAAAAGCCAGGCTAGTTTTTAAGAAAAATTTGAGGTGCTTATCGATGTTTCTCTTAGCCCAAAAAAGATATAGCGCAATAGCAACGATCTTGATACTCGGGCTCCACTCTTTCTTATATGGCGCAGGGCTAGCCCGCATTTCTCACAAGGCTCTGGAAAAATTTGGAGCATCTGTTTTCCGAGTATTCCAAGGAGCTCTCTTGGAAATGGTTACAACCATTCCCTGCAAGATCTCCTTGAAATCTCGAAAAACATCTTGCTCAACTTTTTAGC
>JBCCHO010000150.1:0-5450 GCA_039028715.1 Chlamydiota bacterium
GCCTACCTTTGTTATCACCCACTTCACTACGCGCTTTAGCTCAACCGCTGTAGGCACAATCACACTCTGCCACAACGGAATCAGCAGGTTTTTAAAGATCCACTTTGCCGCTTCACCGATCTTTTGCAAGGCAAACTCGATGCAATCGACCACCTTCGTCATCCCGTATTTTAGCATCTTCAAAATGCGGCAACATAGAGGTGATAAAAGATGATCAATCACCCACTTTGCTAACTGGCTTACCTTGACCATAACCCGATGAAAAGATGTCTTCAAAAGACGCATCACTTTCGGAATCGATTGAATTATTTTGCGCGGCAATGCATAAAACAATCCATAAGCAGGAACAGACCCGGTTAAAAAGATATTCTTTCCGGTCCATTCTACCAAGTTTCCTATCTTCAATAGAGAAGGCCAGTTCATCTGCTTCCCAAGATTATGGATCACTTTGCTACTACATGCGATAATACCTCCATAAACCATCGAATAGAACAAAACGCTTGTGAATACCAAAAAGCTAAGCGCGACCTTGTGTACTATTGCTACTTGACTATTCATCAGGTGTTGACTAGTATTCTCAATAACCATTTTTCTTGGATTTTCTATCAATAAATCATAAAAAAGACCCTTAACCCCCTGATTGTACCTGCAAAATGGATTCCAATACACTGTGTTAGTTGATAATAAGTGACTCATAATTTCTTCCCTATAAGCAACTTTTCAATCAATTGAGAAGGTTTTAAACCCAAGCTTACGCCTTATGATCACTCAGATCAATTTTCTGTTTTTTTACCTGCCCGAGGCTCAAACTTTCAGCATACTTGAATAAAGTAGGTGAAAATTCAACTGTTGGGCAGATGAAAAAAGATAATTTTAGGAGGCTCCTGCGCAAAATTCCCTGCGAAAGCGATTTTTGCGCAGGAGCCTCTTAGATGAGCGATTATACGACACAACTTGGGTTTTACCTGTGAGTGCGACCTATGGGTATTTAGAGGGATTTTCAATTTTTTTCATGTTTGAAACGGAAAAAGAAAAATTCAAATAAATATCCATAGATCGCACTCACAGGTTTTAATTGAAAAGAGGATGTTAACTCTTGTTTCTGGTAGACTTTTTCTTATGAAGCCAACTGCAAAACCCGCTGCGGTCTTTATCACCGGCATTGCCGGATTTATCGGTTTTCACCTCGCCTCTTTTTTGCATAAAAGAGGAGATTACGTGATTGGATGTGACAATTTCAATTATTATTATTCACCTGAGCTAAAAAAAACCCGCGCCACCTTGCTCCGAAACCAAGGAATCGAAGTGATCGACTGCGATATTTGTACTATCGCGGCGCTTAAACCCCTCTTCGAGCAACACCGCTTTTCCCACTTAGTGCATCTCGCTGCTCAAGCTGGCGTGCGCTACTCGCTCACTCATCCCCACTCTTACAGTCATGCCAACCTCGATGGCACTCTTCACGTACTTGAAATGTGCCGTCACTTTCAACCTCTTGGATTCATTTTCGCGTCCTCCTCATCTGTTTATGGCAACACCACAGCTCACCCTTGCCTTGAAGACAGCTCAACAGATGCCCCTGTCAGCCTTTACGCCGCAACGAAAAAGAGTGGCGAGCTGCTTGCAAAAAGCTACCATCACCTCTACCAAATACCAACAACTGTGCTTCGGTTTTTCACGAGCTACGGCCCTTGGGGACGCCCAGACATGGCGTACTTCTCTTTTGCCAAAGCAATCACAAATAACCGACCCATTGAGCTGTTTAATCGCGGCCAAATGAAGCGTGACTTTACTTACATTGACGACATTGTTTATGGTATTAGCGCAGCAATTGATCGTTGCAAAAAGGGCTACGAAGTGTACAATTTAGGAAGTGGCAGTAGCGAACCTCTTGCTGAACTCGTACAATGTTTGGAAAGTGCCCTAGAAAAAAAAGCCCAATGCCTGCTTAAGCCGATGCAACCGGGTGATGTGACAGCGACTTGGGCCGATATTACAAAAGCAAAACGGGCACTGGGATTTCAACCAAAAGTGAAGCTGCGAGAAGGAATCCAGCGCTTTGCCACTTGGTACGTTACCCATAACTCGAGTGATTTTTCATGTCAGCCGTCATCTATCCAGGCACCTTCGACCCACCCCACCTAGGCCATCTCAATATCATCGAGCGCCTGGTCACCCTCTTCGATCGCATTGAAGTTGCTGTCGGCTACGATTCAGAAAAACCGAAATCTCTGTTTTCACTCCAAGAAAGAAAAGACCTCTTGAGCGCCTTGCTCGCCAACTACCCCAACCTCTCTGTGACAACATTTTCTACCCTGCTCATCGACCATGCCAAAAAACTTGGCTGCAATTGTATTGTCCGCGCCGTATGCAATCTCGCTGACTATGAACGCGAAAAAACACTTGCCTTTGCCAATAAGCAAATGAGTGGCATCGAAACCCTATTTCTCTTTCCCGACCCACCATTCCAGCTCATTCGCTCTTCAGTGATTCGCGATATTGCTTCAAGGGGGTGCTCTCTTAAAGACTTTATTCCGCAATCGATCGAGCTCGATGTTGCCAGGCGGCTCAACCAACGCTCTTAATTTGGGAGTCTTTTTTGGGCGCTATAGCTTGGAAAGCGACAGGCAATGCATCGATAAGATCAGAAGCCATCAGTGAGTGCGTATGGCGCGTTGCAGCGCTATGTTCTCCAGCAAGAGCGTGCAGATAAGCACCGAGAACAGCTGCGCTCCGCACATCTAATTGTTTGGCAATAAGCGCGGCAATCATCCCAGTCAACACATCGCCACTTCCCGCTGTTGCCATGCCCGGATCGCCGCGCATGATCACTAGCGGCAGCTCATCGGGATGAAAAACAAAGGTAGGAACTCCTTTTAGGAGAAGAGTCACGTTCATGTCCTGGCAAAACTGCTGGCAATGCGCGACGAGTTCGGCGCGGGCGAGATTTTTTTTCCCAAGTAGCCGCTCCATTTCCCCGCAGTGGGGGGTCAAGACACATGGAACTTGAATCTTCTTCCAATGATCTGCACAGAGAAAAAGCCCATCGGCATCAATCACAGCAGGCACTTTTAGTTGCGGCAGTAGTAGCGGAAGCATCTTTTTGACTTGTTCACTTGTGCCCAGCCCAGGTCCAATGAGCCATGCCGATGCCCGACTTATTTCAGCAACTAGCGGCTCAATATCTGGTGGGCGATATGCTGTGCGCACAAGTTCGTAAGGAGCGCAAGCAAGCTCTGGGCGCATTTCTTCGGGATGAAACAGGCGCACCATCCCGGCACCTGCTCGAAAAGCTGCTAAGCAAGAAAGGATTGCCGCTCCCGGCATCGCCAAAGAGCCCGCCAACGCAAGCACATAGCCCGCTTGGTATTTGTGTTGACTCCGCTTAATTGAGGGCAAACAAGTTCTAAGCTCTCGCTCATTGACGAGGTGCGCTTCTGTTTGCATTTTGCGAAGATAGCGCAAGTCAAGACCAAAACTCACCCCGCTCAACCGCCCGACATAGTCACTTCCTTGACCAATAAAAAAGCCCCATTTAGGGACTCCTAAAAATAAAGTTTCTTCAGCTTCAATCGCAAGAGATTCAACGAGGCCAGTATCTCCATTAACCCCAGAGGGAATATCAATGGCAAGCACTGGAATCGACGAGCTGTTGATTTTCTGCACGAGTTCGGCAATCAACCCTTCGAGTTTTCCCTGAAACCCCGTCCCAAACAACCCATCGATAACTAATCCATTGTCGCAAAGAGAAATTTCGCGGATACTTTTGGGATAAATGACGTCGCCACCAGCGGCAATAAAGCTTTTTTCTTGCTTTTGACACAAGATACTCGATTGTTCAAAAGGGAAAAAGTGGTATGCTCGAACGCGGTAGCCCGCTTTTTTTAGCAGCTTACCCGCTACATAACCATCGCCGCCATTATTCCCCTTGCCAATGAGGAACACGACTTCACGATCGCACTTCTTTGCTGCAATTAACTGCTCGATACGCGCCGCAATTTTTTCGCCAGCTGTCAGCATATACTGCTCGCTTGACGCTCCTTCATCGATGCTGAGCTTTTCCACGCGCGCCATCTCGCTGGCACGTGCAATCCGATGTCCCTCTAGTCCCATCACAAATGCTCTAGTTTAATCGCCCGCGCAAGCAACGACTCAACTGCTTCTCTCGGATCGAGCTGCTCATAAATGATCGCATGCACAACCGCAGTAATCGGCAGCGGAATCCCCATTTTCTGCCCGAGCTGCAACGCGGAAACGCACGTATAGGCTCCTTCAACAACCATCCCGACTTTTTCCTTTGCCTCTTCGGGCGAAAGACCCGCCGCAAGAAATTTACCAAACAGATAGTTGCGGCTTGATGTCGATAAACAAGTTGCACACAGATCCCCCATCCCAGCCAAACCACTGAGCGTTTCACCTGAGCACCCGACTGCAACGCCTAGCTTCCTCATTTCGTGCAACCCACGCGTCATCAAAGCGGCTTTTGTATTCTCCCCCATCCCAAGCCCATCTGAAATAGCACACGCAATCGCAATGATGTTTTTCATGGCGCCGCCAAACGAAACTCCCTTGACATCAGCATTAGGATAGACGCGAAAAAACGGCGTAGCAAACACCTTACACAGCTTCAGCATCATCGTTTCATCATAAGCCGAACACACGACTGAAGTCGGCAGCTTGCGCATGACTTCATCAGCAAGACTAGGACCGCTTAAACACCCGATGCGATTTTTTGCATCGGCGCCGAAAACATCCATTGCCACCTCAGACAATAACAACCCCGAATTTTGCTCAATTCCCTTCGATGTAATGACCAAAGCAGGGACATCTTTTCCGGTTGCAACAACCTGCTGCAACACAGGGCGCAATCCCTTCGAAGTGACCGACTCAACAATGAGATCGACATCGGTAAGAGCCTCGGCTAAATCGGTTGTCATAAAAGGACGCTTTGTTGCGGAGTGACTCGGCAGTTTGGGATGTTTATCGCCGCGCTGCAATAACTCAGCTAGCGTTAAGTTGCCTGTCCAGACTTTGACATCGTAAGCCTTTTCGATCAGCAAATAAGCAAGGCAAAACCCCCAAGCTCCAGCTCCTAAACACGCTATTTTCATTTACCAGCAAATTTTCCTCAGTTAAAACCCCATCATAGCAGCCTCAGCCGTTTTAACCCAACCCGAGTTTGCCACTTATCGGGTAGAAGGAGACACTTTCACGTCTCCAACCCCCCCCAAAAAAAAGGTAGGTCTAAACGAGAAAAATGGGCTGGCGACAAAGCTCAAGGCATGTGCCTTGAGCTTTGTCATGATAGGGTTTCTTTGAACCTATCCGTAAATGAAAATGTTTTTGGTTTTTACCAGGTTTCTAGCAAATTTTTGGAAGCTGATTTGTACACATTGTCCATGAGACAAGGGTAACAAATCAGCTTCCAGAAAGATGCAGAAAGAGTGAAA
>JBCCHO010000151.1:0-5437 GCA_039028715.1 Chlamydiota bacterium
GATTTCAAGGAGATCTTGCAGGGAATGGTTGTAACCATTTCCAAAAGAGCTCCTTGGAATCTCGGAAAACAGATGCTCCAAATTTTTCCAGAGCCTTGTGAGAAATGCGGGTTAGAGGAAGACAAAAGCAAAAGCTCTGAGATTTGCTAGCTAAAAAGTTGGTTTTTCAGCTGTTTCTAAAAAAGTTTTGATAAAAACCACGTTCAAAAACAGCAAAAACTAACAGATTTTCCCTGGAACTATTTCAAATTTATTTTTTGGGAAACTTGAGGCTCTTGCAAAAATCGCTTTCGAAGGAAAATTTGATGATTTTGACTTGAGAACTACTTTTTATAAATTGCCTATCCTTAGCAGGATATGTCAATTTACAAAAAGTAGTTCTCAAGGACAAAAGCGCGAATTTCACTCGAAATGGAATTTTGCAAGAGCCTCACTTGAGTATGTAAAGATCGAAGATTATTCTACCCTAAATAAGCGTCTGACAAGTGGATTTTTTATTTAAGTAACTGATTTATAATAAATTAAGTATAAATTAACGAGATATTTGTGGTTTGGCCTTTCAGATCAGATTGGGGTAGGGAGTCCCTTCACCGGCTTTCCACCCGGTAGAAGGAGCCGTTCACCCGACTCCGACTCCCAACAGATCGTAGCGTGCGGATTTCCCGCACTACGCTCTTCAAAATTTGTTTTACAATTTTGCCAGAACCTGAAACTTCCCATAAGGAAGCTTCAGGCTCAGTTTTAGAATTGGGGGTATCGTTCCTTGCAGATACGCCTATTCTAAAAACCCAAGCTTACGCCTGATGACGGTTCAGATAAATGTTCTGTTTTTTCACACAACTTGGGTTTAAAAAAAATATCATGACTCTTTTGCACGTTCTGCAAAAGGTTTTTCACGTGGGCTTGGGTTTTAACTTGATGGGAAGCATTTTTCTTATTATGTTAGATGATGTAAAATAAGGCTCAATTCTGACCTATTTTTCGAGAATTGCTTGCGCATTTTGCAAGAGACTATAGTCAATTTTTTAAAGGCAGCTAGTGAGGCCCTTTTTTATGGCAAAACAAAAATACCCCAAACCCCAAAACCCATTGATTCTTCGATTTCACCGCTTGATGGATGCTTTTGCAAAATCAGACGATGAGCGTGACTTTTATTTAGACTGCGTTGAGGGGTTTATTCTCTTTGCTGATCTCGATAAAAGCCCAGAAGAGATCGAATTGCTTGAAGATGAACTCCAAAATGGAGCAGAGCGTTACTGTCTCATCCCAAAAATGACGTTTTATGAGACAAAAAAATTTATGGAAGGGTTTGTCAATGAAAAAGTATACGACATCGATACCAAGGAAAAATTGCTCGATATCATCCAATCGAAAGAAGCTAGGGAAAATTTTTTAGAGTTTATTTACGACCATTTAGCAGAGTTGGAAAAGTGGCAGCTGTATTACCACGAGCGCTCGCGAGTGCGAATTATCGAGTGGTTAAGAGGCGTCTCTTTTCGCTTTGTGTTTGAAGAAGATCTCGATATCGCTAAACCGATGCTGGAAAAAGTCAAGCACCACTTGTTTCAAGCGACAAAGTTGCCAAAGGATGTCCAAGCAGCACGTGAAACAATTGAAGCTAAAGCGAAAACATATTATTCCGATGCGGCGCTTAATCCCCGACCTAAAAGAGGGCGTCCGCCTAAACAGACAGTAAAAGCAGAAGTTGAGCCTCAATATACCGTTGATATCTATACAACGATTCCGCAAGCGGCAAGACCTTTTCTTTACCGCCCCGACTTCACGAGTACTTCTGTGACATTTTCAGCTAAATTTGATACAGAAGCGCAATTGTTGGCGAGCCTGCGTGGCAGTTCACGGGTGAAAATCGATTCGCGTCTAGAAGCGTTATCACAGCGCTTAGAGTCGCTCCGCTATTTGTCTGATCGGTTGCGCGTTTCTGGTGGGCTGGAATTTGAAGAAGAGGGGAAACTATTTGATCTTGGAATCAGTCGCAGTATTGAAGCGCAGGCAAAAGAGCCAGGTGAAAAGAAGACAAAAGTAGAAGCGATTGCAAAAGGATTACTGCCGAAAAAACGGGGTTTGAAACCATCAAAAAAAGAAGCGCTTCCAGAGTTGCTCAAGAAAAAGCAGCAAGCGGGAATTAAACAGGTGAGTGTGATCAAAAAATCGCCTGCGAAAAAAGCAAAGAAGGGGAAAAAATGACCGGTAGTCAGGAAAAAGGGGCTATTTCAGCAGCCTTAATGGTGCCAGAGAGTTGCGACAAGGCGACTCATGCTAAAGAAAGGTGTTTTCAGTTGCTCAAGCTGATGTTGCAGTGCCGCTCGATTGATCACAAAATGCAAAAACTCGTGCGTCAAAACAAGGGCGCGACTTTTCAGCTATCGGCAAGCGGACATGAGTTGATCGGCGTCGCAAGTGCCTTGGCTTTACAATCGGGAAAAGACTGGGGCTTGCCCTACTATCGCGATCGCGGATTTGCTCTAGGATTAGGGTGCTCTGTAGAAGAGCTCTTTGGGGCGTTTTTAGCGCGGAAAACGCGTCACCACTCAAGTGGGAGGATGATGCCCGATCATTTTTCTCATCGCGAGCTGCGGATTCCATGCCAATCGAGTGTTGTCGGATCGCAATTTCTACAAGCTGTAGGAGTAGCTAAAGCGGCTTCATTGGCTGGTAAAGACGAAGTTGTCTATGTTTCAGGGGGTGATGGGTCGACTTCTCAAGGAGATTTTCACGAAGCACTGAATTATGCGTGTTTACACCAGTTGAGTGTGATTTTTGTCATTCAAGATAATGGATGGGCAATATCAGTTCCGATTGAAGAGCAAACAGCGGGTGGTTCGATTGCATATATGGCTAGGGGATATGCTGGATTAACGGTAAGCGAGATTGATGGCTGTGACTATGAGCAAACTTCAAAGGCGTTAGCAACAGCAGTTGCAAAGGGACGCGCTGGCAAAGGGCCTAGCCTTATCGTTGCTAAAATCCCCCGATTAGGTCCCCATAGCAGTAGTGATGATCCTAAAAAATATCGCAGTGAGGAAAACATCAAAGCTGACTGGGACCGCGATCCTATTGTGCGCTACAAACAATGGCTGATGACAATGGGACTGATAACAGAAGAGGAATTTTCTGTTTTGCAGACTGCGGTAAAAGAAGAGATCGATGCCGCAGCTCAAAGAGCAGACGCTGAGGAAAAACCAGATCCCGATCAAGCGCTCGATCACGTGTTTAAACCTCACAGTGTGGCGCTCCTTGAACAAGCAGCTCATCGAGGCGAAAGCATTGTGATGATGGATGCACTCAATCATGCCCTTGATGAAGAAATGGAGCGCGATGCCAAAGTGATCGTGTTTGGTCAGGATGTTGCGCGTGGGAAAGGGGGCGTTTTTGGAATTACTCGGGGATTAACTGATAAGTATGGCGCTAACCGCTGTTTTAACACACCACTTGCAGAGTCGACAATTGTGGGAACGGCGATTGGCCTTGCTGTGCATAGCGATTTCAAGCCCGTTGCTGAGATTCAATTTGCCGACTACTTTTGGACTGGGGTGAACCAGCTTTTTAACGAGTTATCGAGTTACCACTACCGCTCTAATGGCGAGTGGCACTGCCCAATCGTTTTGCGGATGCCTTACGGTGGGTATATTCAAGGGGGGCCTTACCACTCACAGAGTATTGAGGCATTTTTATGTCATTGTCCGGGGCTAAAAGTTGTGGTCCCAAGTCATGCAGCGGATGCCAAAATGTTGCTGAAAAGCGCAATTCGCGATCCCAATCCAGTCATTTTTCTAGAACATAAAGCGCTTTACCGGCAACGGGTCTTTTCTGCTCGCAAAGAGCCGACAAAAAACGAGGTGCTTCCCTTTGGCAAAGCAGCTACTGTGCGTTCGGGAAGTGATCTGACAATTGTTTGCTGGGGATTGATGGTGCCAATGTCTGTTGAGGTCGCAGCAAAGCTAGAGCGAGAGGGAATTGAGAGTGAAATTCTCGATTTAAGGACGCTTAACCCCTTTGACGTAGAGTCTGTTTTGCAATCGGTTAAAAAGACAGGTAAGCTGCTTATTGTCCATGAAGCGCCGCTCAATTGTGGATTTGGCGCTGAGATTGCGGCGCAAGTTGCCGAGCGAGGGTTTGATGATCTCGATGCTCCTATTGCGCGGCTCGGCAGCTTAAATACTTGCGTTCCTTATGCCAAGCAACTCGAAGAAAAAGTTTTGCTTCAAAAAAGCGATATCGAAGCCGCGGTGCGCAAGCTTGCAGCTTATTAAGTGGGGATATGGAGATAAGAAATGCTCAGGTTGGCATGGTGACAGGTGTTGCTTTGGGTAAAAGCTGCATGACACCGGGCTCCCAGTGAATCTAGATCAAGTGCTGCATTGAGAACTGGCTGAGAATTAAGATTGAGCTTTGTCGCAATGCAATCTGGGTGAGGCGAGGCAAAAAAGGGGGCGCCCGTTGGTTGCAAATCGCTGGTGAGAAGGCTAAAAAGCTCTTTGGTTTTAATGAGTTGCGGCTGAGTGCGGAAAAAAATTTTTTCTTTGTCTTTTTTTCCTCGAGCGAGATAAAAGCCATGCGATCGAGCATCGATAACGATGGCAAAGTGACCCTCAAAGAAACCACCAGCACAAGTAGGGGCAAAGCGCTCCAAACTACAGAAGGGAACAAGAGGAATAGACTGGGTGAAGCTAAGCGCTTTCGCTGTCATCACGCCAATGCGGGTACCTGTAAACGATCCCGGGCCATTCCCAATCGCAATGAATCGCAAATCGCTGAGAGTGAGGTGATGTCTTTTCAACAGCTGCTGGATAGCGGGTAATAGTTCTTGTGACTGGTTTTTATCGGATAAAAAAATGGCGTCGATAGGCTGTTCTGCTTTAAAAAGAGCGACAAAACTCTCTTGGCTGCTAGTTTCAATCATAAAAAAATACATAACAACCCAAGCCTGCGTTTGATGATGAACCTATAAAGTAGAAACCCAAGTTGTGTCTTCTGATCGCTCATCTAAATAAAACGCGGGCCTGGGTTAATACCTGTGAGTGCGCCCTATGGGTATTTAGAGGGATTTTCAATTTTTTTCATGCTTGAAACGGAAAAATGGGCACATACTTGGATAAAGTAGGGAGCGCACTCACAGGTAATAGTCTCATGATAGCAAATCGGAACATAAAGTGCCCCGAAAAAACTCACCCCAAATTTGTTGAGCTTTTCCCGCTTCGAATCGACGGCAGTACTTGTGAGTGCGCCCTGTTTTTTCCTTTAGCGTTACATAGCCGATCCTGAAAAACTAAGAATGCCATGAACCTATCCGTAAATGAAAATCTTCTTGCTTTTCACTCTTTCTGCATCTTTCTGGAAGCTGATTTGTTACCCTTGTCTCATGGACAATGTGTACAAATCAGCTTCCAAAAATTTGCTAGAAACCTGGTAAAAACCA
>JBCCHO010000152.1:0-5430 GCA_039028715.1 Chlamydiota bacterium
CACAAGGCGCACCGCGCTGCCAACGACGAGCGGCAGAAGCAGGAATACCTCCGCTCCTTGCCGCTCGAAGGCACGACCGACCTCGAAGCCGATCAGATCAAGGTCCGGACGCTGCGCACCTGGCGCCAGTTGACGTACCCGACCGGCACCCTGCCGCCGATGCCTTACGACAAGGCCCGTGATCACGTCGATCGGTTTTAGTTATTCAGCATAGAGACTGGTGCGCAATCGCTCTAGATTGATTTTTCTTCTCTGTTATGGTTTAATAGTCCAAGCTTGCGTCTGATGATAGCTCATCTAAAGTTCTCTTTTCCCACCTATCTGAGGCTTGAATTTTCAGCATACTTGAATAAAGTAGATGAAAATTCAACTCTTGATCAGGTGGAAAAAGAGAATTTTAGATGAGCAATTATACCACACAACTTGGGCTTCAAGTATGCTTGAAATTCAAGCCTCAGACAGGTAAAAAAGCAGAACATTTATCTGAACTATCATCAGACGTAAGCTTGGGTTAATACCTTTGAGTGCGACCTATGGGTATTTAGAGGGATTTTCAATCATGGGAAAAAGAAAAATCCAAATCAATATCCATAGGTCGCACTCAAAGGTAATAATCTAAGGCATGCGGTAGTTTTTCGCAA
The DNA here is from genome assembly GCA_039028715.1 of Chlamydiota bacterium. Taxonomy (GTDB): domain Bacteria; phylum Chlamydiota; class Chlamydiia; order Chlamydiales; family Simkaniaceae; genus JBCCHO01. The sequence goes on from JBCCHO010000152.1 coordinate 642, forward strand.
AAGTCTGTATGGAAATGCTCGCGCCAGAGGAAAAAGAGGAATATCATGGCAAAGTTGGTTTTAAATGATGATGACGAGGTTTTGCTTGGCGATGGGGAGCCGATCAAGCAGTGCTGCGAAGAAGCTGGGGTCCCTTTTGCCTGTGAAGAAGGGGTCTGTGGTACATGCGTGATTGAGATAGAAGAGGGAATGGAGAATTTATCCTCTTTTACCGAAGAAGAAGAAGACTTTTTGGGAGAACCTGAGACAGAACGCCTTGCTTGTCAGTGCCGCATCAAGCAGGGAAATGTGAAGATAAAATTTTAGCGAGGGTAGGGCATCATGGCAAAGATGGACAAGAAAATTACGCGTCAGATGGCGATTGAGGAAATTTTCTCCTCTTTTCCCGGTAAAGGGCAGCACTTAGCCCAGGAAATCACAAGTGCTGGGCTACACTGCGTAGGCTGTCATGCGGCGACGTATGAAACGCTCGAAGTAGGGATGCTAGGACATGGCTTTTCTGAAGAGGATATCGACCAACTTGTCATCCGGTTGAATGCGATTCTCGATGAAGAGTATGACGATTCAACAATCACAATGACTCAGCGCGCCGCAGAGAGGTTCCGTGCGATTTTAAAGCAAAAAAAGAAAGAAGGCTGGGCGCTTCGTTTTGAAGATAAGCCTGGCGGCTGTGGTGGGTTTGAATATGTGTTGGATTTTTCTCAATTCCCCAATTCCGATGATCAAGTTTTTGAGTCATGCGGAGTTGAAATTCACGTCAAAAAATCATTTTTGCCGCGGCTCATCGGCTCGCAGATTGATTATCTAGAGGGACTGATGGGGACTGGTTTTAAAGTGACGAATTCGCGAGTAAAAGGATCTTGTAGCTGTGGGCAATCGCACAACTATTAAGCCGAAAAGTCCAACTGGTTGAGGCCTGCTTTTTTAGCAACAAGCTGCCGAGGAAAAAGAGTGCAAGGCTCATCGTAGGGAAAACAAGATAGATCAAGGAGAAGCTACGTTGGCTCAAGAAATGGTTCCTCAGTTTGAGGGTAAGTTGTCGGTGATTTTGATCTTTGGCGCCCCTGGATCGGGAAAGGGAACGCAAGGAAAGTTTATCAGTTATATTGGCAATCACTACCACCTCTCTTCGGGTGATATTTTTCGCGGGTTATCGCCTAAATCAACAGCAGGCAAACTTTATCATCAATACGCGAGTAAAGGTGAACTTGTTCCCGATGAAACGACCGTTGAAATTTGTCGTCAGTATATTATCGGACTGATTGCGACTAACCGCTACTTTCCCGAAAAGCAGCTGCTACTACTCGATGGATTACCGCGAACAAAAGAGCAAGCGGAAAAGTTAGATCAATACTTCGATGTAAAAAAAATCATTTTACTCGATGCGCCTGATCGCAAGGTGTTGATCGACCGGTTGACAAAACGCGCTCGAACTGAAAGTAGGCAAGACGATCAAAAAACAGACGTTCTCCATCGAAGAATGCGGGCTTATGACGAGCAAACGCTAGCTGTACTTGCGCACTATCCAGAGAATTTAGTCGCTCGGTTTAATGCCGATCAAAAACCGCTTGAAGTTTTGCGCGATATTCTCAATGGATTGTGCCCAATTCTATCGGGAGAAGAGTCGAATTAGTTTCCTCATGCTTATTTCGTTAGCAGATGTCAGTGACTTTCTTTCTTATATCGGATCAGAGCGAGGGTTTTCCCTGCATACGATCCGAGCCTATCGCTCTGATCTCGATCAGTTTTTTGCTTTTTTAAAGCGCCAAAACGACAAAGACCCAAGGCAATGGCTGATCGCCTTTTTTGCCTACTTGCAGCAGCGCGGGCTATCGACAGCATCGCGCTACCGTATGGCAGCAACACTGCGCAGCTTCTTCCGTTTTTTGCAGCGCGAAAAAAAAATGGTAGGTGGACTCGTCGAAGAAATTACATTGCCCAAGCTATGGCAACTTATTCCCGAAGTGCTTTCGGTCGAAGAAGTGGGGCGATTGCTTGCCGCGCCCGATCTGACATCGGCGATTGGCACAAGAGACCGCGCGATATTAGAGCTGCTCTATGCGACGGGGATACGCGTATCAGAGCTGTGCGAGCTCAATTTATGTGATGTCGATGACCGCGTTGTTCGCGTCGTCGGCAAGGGAAAAAAAGAGCGATTAGTTCCAGTCGGAAAGCCGGCGCTTGAAGCAGTTGACAATTACCTTATTGAATATAGAGGTGAAGCGGTAGCGGAAAAAGAGCCGCTTTTTGTGACGACCAAAAAAAAGCGCATAACGCGCGGACTTGTTTGGCAACAGGTCAAAAAGTATGGGTATTTGGCAAAGATCAAGAAGGCGATTTCACCTCATACATTGCGCCACTGTTTTGCAACCCATTTGCTTGATCGCGGCGCCGATTTGCGCGTCATTCAAGAGCTGCTTGGCCACGCTGATATTGGAACGACAGATCGCTATATGCATCTTTCCCAACACCGCTTGTTCGAAGCTTTTGATACCTTCCACCCCAAACCCTGATTCCGATTTCTCTACCCAAGTTCACCCCTTATAGTGTCGAATTTTTATGGTTCATCCGGCGAATAAAAAGAACACTCAGTACGCGTTAGCCGGATGAACCTTTTTGTATTGTACTTCAATAGTTTTAAGTATCTGATAATCAGCTGCTTAAAACAATACAGGGGTGAAGATAGGATAAAAATCGCTCAGGTTAAAAGACGTTAAATTCAGAACTCAGGTTAATTTATATAAAAAAGTTTAAAAAATTATGTTGTTGATTTTTATATAGTTATACTGTCAGCTTTAAACTAGGTTGCCGTCTATTATGCAGCTAGTCTTGAATTAAATTTATGTTTTATTTAGAAGATATGCAAAAATAAGTTAATCTACAACAAGGTTAAAACGCCTTGGGGATAAGAATCCATCCAGGTAAGTGATTTTTTGGGGTTTCTTGAATTTTTTGCTCATTTTGGATTTCTAACTTTGACACATGATCAAAAGATCAGGGTGAAAGTTTAGAAATCCAAAATGGGCAAAAAAAGGCTGAAAAATCGAAAAAGCCATTTACTCGGATAGGTTCCTAAGATCAGAATAGGAGATAAAGTATGGCTGTTGCTTCAGTTGGACATCCTACGAGAGCAAGTAGTGTCAGTGGCTACAATAATAACGCACAAGAATCTAGGGCAGATAAAGTGACAAAGGCTGCCGTGATAGCCGGAGTTGTTGGTGGTGGTATTATTGGTGGATATTTAAACTGTGTTTACAGTGCCAGTGCTAGTATTCTTAGTGGTGCGATTAGCGAATCTTTGAGTATAAGCGCCGGTCTTACCAAGCTGATGGGTCTTTCTACTATTAGCGAATCTTTGAGTATAAGCCCCGGTTTTATCAAGCTAATGGGTCTTTCTATAAGTGGCTTTATTGGGTTGATAGGGGGCGCAATTGTTGGTTTGGGTATTGTTGGTATTCTTATAGTAGGTTGTAAGAAGAGTTATCATAGCTATAAATGTAAAGAGTTTCTAAGCGCTATTAAAACAGTTAAAAACCAAGACCAAAAAAAATTCTTAGAAACAAAAATTAAGCCATTGATCATCAATAAATCAGGGAGATATAAGGTATCATTTAATGGAGATGAAGTATAAATTAATAGTAATCCATCAAAAGATAGGTATGGTTTTATTATTTCATTCGACCGTAATGCAATCGACATTAAGCCTGCAGGAAGTAGTGTCCTCCCCAAGAATTCTCAATATGAAAGCATTATTAGCCAAGCTAAAACAATTTGTTCATCATCTATTATTGGCGAGTATAACGGCAAAACTACAATTTGGTTTGAGGATTGTTGGTGGTCTAGATAATATAAATTAATTAAGTATTGAATAAAAAGTTTGAGATCAAAATTATCTTAATGTGAAAAAAATAAGGATAAAATTATGATCTCAAACAAAACAAATAAACATTTAATTAACGAAATCCTAGAAGACTTCGCTAAGAATGGTATCAAAGAGCTCAGAGAGTCCCTTGAAAGGATGTTCAATGAGCTGATGGTCTCTGAGAGGGAAGAAGCCGTAGGAGCAGCTCCCTATGAGAGAACCCTCGATAGGAAAGGCTATTGTAACGGATTTAAAGATAAAAAGCTGCTGACAAGAACAGGTGAGCTTAAACTGAAGGTTCCCCAAGTCAGAGGGATAGATTTTTATCCAAGCTGTTTAGAGAAAGGAGAAAGGGTCGAACAAGCAATAAAACTGACACTTGCAGAAGCTTACCTTCAAGGCGTGTCGACAAGGAAAATGAAGTCCCTAACAGAAGAGCTTTGTGGACGTGAAATTTCTTCAGCCCAAGTTTCCCGTTTAGCCAAGGTCCTGGACGAAGAAGTTCAAAAATTTAAAACGAGAAAACTAGGACGCTATTGCTACCTGTTCTTAGACGCTCAGTATGAGAAAGTGCGTTATGAGGGGTCTGTTCGATCCCTAGCGGTCTTAAAAGCTGTAGGGATCAATGAAGAAGGCATTCGAGAAGTCCTGGGAGTCTCATGTGGGCTATCTGAAGCAGAAGTGCACTGGAGAACCTTTCTCGAAGATTTGACCAGCCGAGGACTATGTGGAGTTAAGTTGATTACAAGCGATGATCACTCAGGGCTGAGAAAAGCTCTTCAAGCTGTTTTTCCTTCAGTAAAATGGCAAAGATGCCTATTTCACTTAAGCCAAAACGCAATGGCTTATGCCCCTAGCAAAGGGCTAAAAAAAGAAATAGCGGGAGCGGTAAGAGATATTTATCAGGCGATGGATAAGGAAGAAGCA
>JBCCHO010000153.1:0-5424 GCA_039028715.1 Chlamydiota bacterium
CTGGAAAAATTTGGAGCATCTGTTTTTCGAGATTCCAAGGAGCTCTTTTGGAAATGGTTACAACCATTCCCTGCAAGATCTCCTTGGAATCTCGAAAAACATCTTGCTCAACTTTTTAGCAGAGCTTGTGAGAAATACGGGCTAGCTCTCTGTAGCAGATTAGAAAAGGCTCCGCTCAGGTTTCGCGCCAAGTGGAGTTTTGAGAGAGGCGTTTAGTCAAAGGTGGTTCCAAGCGTGATCGGCATAGCTTCTCACTTTCAAATTAAGCATTCAGATCAGATGGTTTTTGATTGGCATTTCAAGCCAGCGGTTATCGGGCGCGCTTTGCCTCATCAAGAGGTGGTTTTTTCTCGCACCTATCATCGAGATCATTTTTACATTAAAGTGCGTTGGTGTGGCCCTATTTGGATTAAAGTGGCGGTGAGATATTCCATCAACTTCTCTGATCGGACGATCTGTTTAGAGCAAATTGCTGGATCTTTTGTTAAAGAAGTGTATAGATGCTCGGTGCAATCGTTAGCAGGAGGAAAAGCCGAGCTTATCGAGAAAGTCACCTGGAAACTATGGTGTCCGCTCTTTCAAAAGCAGCTGAGTCGGCGGCTAACCCACTGTATTGCTTATAAAAATGAGGTGATCGATCAGGATTTGCAACTGGTTACAAAGTACCTACCTAGCAAGAAACTAAAGGTGATTGTTACCGGCTCTAGTGGACTGATTGGGCAGGCGTTATGTAGCTTTCTTAGATTTGCCGGTCACGATGTTTGGCGACTTGTCCGCTCTTCTTTAAAAAAAGGCCAAGTCCTCCTATGGAATTCGGTCGAGCAACGAACAAATAGCAGTGCATTTGAGGGATTTGATGCCGTTGTTCACCTAGCTGGCGAAAATATTGGCCGTGGTAGATGGACAAAGAGTCGAAAAGAGCGTTTGGTATCGAGTCGAGTCGAGGTGACAAGACAGCTTGCTTTTTTTCTTTCTCAATTAAAAACGCCTCCAAAGACATTGGTATGTGCTTCTGCTATTGGGTTTTACGGCGATCGAGATGATCAGTGGGTAACAGAGCAGGATAGCCCTGGAAGTAGAGAATTTTTTCTATCTAAGCTATGTCAAGATTGGGAACAAGCGGCCCAATCTTTTAGCAGGGCTGGTGAGAAATGCGGACTGGGCGTTCGTGTTGTAAGAGCCCGCTTTGGAGTGGTCCTAAGTGACCGAGGTGGGGCTTTACAGCAAATGATAGTGCCATTTAAATGGGGATTGGGAGGGGTAATCGGGAAAGGAAGCCAGTATATGAGTTGGATTGTACTTGAGGATCTAGTTGGCGCTCTTTATCATATTTTAATGACTTCATCTCTTCATGGAGCTGTTAACTGTGTATCTCCAGAGCCAGTTCAACAGCGCTTTTTTGCTCGAGCATTAGCGAAACAGCTACATCGCTGGTGTGGGCCTCCAATGCCAGCTGCCATTGTGAACCTAGGATTTGGTCAGAAAGGAAGAGAGCTGCTACTTGCAAGTACGCGCGTGAAACCGCAGCGCTTGTTAGATACCGGCTACTCTTTTTACTATCCAACACTAAAAGAAGCTCTTAGCCACGTTGTTTAAACCCAAATTGTGTCTGAGGGTAGTTTTTTCCATCTGTTTGTAAACATTTCCAAGAGAGTCTTTTGGAATGTTCGGAGAAACAGATAATCCAAGATTCCCCGGAGTCTTGTGAGAAATGTGGGTGAACCACGATAAGACCCAACTTGGGCTTTAAGAATCTTCCAAGCGGATTTGCAGAGTTTTTGAGAACTCAGGTGGTTAGTACCTGTGAGTGCCCCTAATTTATCCAGGTATGTGCCCATTTTTCCGTTTCAAGCATGAAAAAAATTGAAAATCACTCTAAATACCCATGAACCTATCCGCAAATGAAAATCTTCTTGCTTTTCACTCTTTCTGGAAGCTGATTTGTTACCCTTGGCTCATGGACAATGTGTACAAATCAGCTTCCAAAAATTTGCTAGAAACCTGGTAAAAACCAAAAACATTTTCATTTACGGATAGGTTCATAGGTCGCACTCACAGGTAGTAAAACTTTTTGCAGGTTAAACTAGCTTCGTTATCTACCAAAGCTGATTCAAAATGAGAGATTAAGATTTTTTCTAATTATGATCGATATAAATTTTATCTTGAGAAATTACCTTTTTTTATTCTAGATTAAAAATAGGTAGAAATTAGAATAAAAACGTATTTTTGGTGGCTTCTCTTAAAATCCGCTTTGATCACTAAAAGGGCAAATTTCGCCTCAAATGGAACTTTAAGGAAAGCCTCTTTAATGACTGATACCGATCACATTTTGGAAGCACCTTTTATCATGCGAAAAATAGGCGCTCTTTTAGCCCGAATTTCTCACAAGCTCTGCAAAAAGGCTTAAGCAGACTGGTTTTTCGAGATTTCAAGCTATTTTTGATGGGAAGATTCTTAAACCTTTCCAAGAAAATAGATTGGAATATTCGGGGAAAACAGATGCTTCAAACTTTTCCAGAGTCTTATGAAAAATCCGGGAAGGGTTGCTTTGCAGCATGCTTCGCGATGTGGTTGGTATAGTGAAATTCTAGGAAATACATGAATCGGGAGTTAGGAATCAACCCATGGCTTAGTATTTGGATCCATCCACGTAAAACAATCCGAGCAATTATTGACTATCGAATAGGGCATCGTTTTTTGCTCTTGTGTTTTCTAAATGGGGCTCTGAATTTATTGATGTGTCTGCATTTAGGAGCTATCGGTAGCTACAACTTGCTGACGATATTTGTTGTAAGCTTACTACTAGCAATACCTTACGGTTACATCAGTTTTACAGTGGCGGCCTTTGGTGTTTTTATTGTGGGTAAATTGATTAAAGGGAAGGGGACATTTAAGCAGGTTCGAACGGCTATTAGCTGGGCGAGTATTCCCCAGCTAGTGGTTCTTTTATTGATGTTATTGGGTTTAATTTGGATGAAAGCAGATCCATCTTTAGCGAGCAGAAATATAGCGAGCTTGCAAACTGGGGGTGCTCTTATCGGGCTGCTTTTTTTTTATGCCTTCACGATTTGGGGTGTGATTATCTGGCTTCATCTAGTTGGAGAAGTCCAAAAATTTTCCGCCTGGATGGCACTGCTTAATGCTTTTCTAGCTGTGTTGATTTTTGTTGTGATTAGTATTGCTATAAGTTTCATTGTTGCATTCTTGACTGATAGGGAGGGGGATCATGTTCAAGTTTATAAAACAGGGAGTGCAGAGGTCGTTTTGGTGCCTCGCGAGCTCTTTCTTACTTAGTTTCTGTTTTTTTACTTGTGGGTTTTTGCAAGCAAAGGAAATACCTTCGCTAGAAGTTTTGCAGCAACCCGGCTCGGTGCGCAGTTATAGCTGGAAACGCTTTCATTCGGTGCCAGGAAGCTGCTCTGTCAACTTTCCGATGCGGCCACAGCATGTTCAGCAAGTGACGCCAATTGCTGATGGAAAACACCGGTTGCGTTGTGATATTTATGCGGCACCTTTTGAGCGCAAAGCGGTCTATATGATGCTCATTGCTCAGTATCCAAAAGCCATGGGAGAGATGAGTTCGAAATTGAGTTTGCAGGGAATTTTGAATGGCTTGTTAATGCAAAATCCAAATGGTCAGTTGACTTTTGCCGATATTGTTGAAGTAGCTGGTTATCAAGCGCTCGATTTTTTTATTCAATCTGAGGGAATGTACTTTAAAGGCCGAGTAGTGGTGACTGAGAATAATCTTTATCTACTCGCTATGAAATGCGATAAGAGAAACTATTCGGAGAATCACTATCGACACTTCATTAGTTCATTTCAATTATCGCAATCGCAATAATGGAAGATCTATCCCTGATTACCTTAATTCAACTTGTTCTCACGTGGGTAATGGTCGGCATTCTTTGGTTTACACAGCTTGTCCATTATCCCCTTTATGTGAAAATCAAAGAGGGATTTGTCGATTACGAACGCTCTCATGTTAAACGAGCAGCTCTTTTGATCGGGCCGATTATGCTTGCTGAAGTAATTACAGCTGTATGGTTAATTTCCTTGGTTCCGGAAGGCACGCTGCTTCGGTTAGCCGCGACAAATCTTATTATACTCATTTTGATTTGGCTATCGACTTTTCTCTTTCAAACAGTCCAACATCAAAAGCTAAGCATTCGCTTTTCAAAGCGGATACTCGATGGCCTCATCACATCGAACTGGGTTCGCACCTTACTATGGACAGTAAAAGGGGCGATTATTGCGACAATTGGCTACTACCTGTGAGTGCGACCTATGAGATCAAATTAGTAACCCAAGCTTATGTCTGATGACGATGGCACGAAATAGGGCTCACTCACTAGTTACGGTCATTTTCTCTTCAGCAGGGGTAACATCAAGAGCAAATAGGCGAAATGAACGGCTTTCTCTTTTGTGTTTACACAGTTGTTGGCACACTCTCAAAAATAGAGTTTACGCAGTTTGTCTTACAGGCTCTTGACTCAGGTTTTTTAGCTTGGCTCTAAGTGCTATTCTCCTTTCTTCCTCAGCTGATATTAGAGAAAGAACTTTGTCAATTTCTTTGCCTTCATTTATATTTGTGCTTTGAATTGTGTGAATGCGGAGTGGTTTATTCAAAGTTTTCAGTTTATCGTTTTTTGATTTTTTAGGTGCTTGTTTAACTTTTTTGTCTTTATTTATATTTGTGTTTTGAATTGTGTGAATGCGGAATGGTTTATGCGAATGTATCGGGTTAGATTTTTTTAATTTTTTAGATGCTTGAGGTGTTCTTGTTTTAAACATCTTTGCTCTTGTTTTAAATATATCTAGATAAGGACCTTTCATCTTATCTGAAATTTCTTCTATTTCTTTATCAGAAAGTTTATTTACTCTTTGACTAGATTTGTTTTGACTCTCGTTTGCTGCTGTTGCGACTTCTTTTTCTTGATGTTCTTTTGGACCAGTCGCTTCTTTTATTTTACGTTCCATTATATCGTTTTCTCTTATTCTTTCTTGAAGTGAGAATTTAAGTTGTTTTAAATCTTGATTTTGAGTTAAAGTCTGCTCTTTATGTATTCTCTGCAGTGCCTTGAAGTTCTCTTCAAAATTCTCTTCAAAATTCTTTATATTCTGCTCATATGCTTTTTTATTTAGATCTTGAGACTCCTTAAGACATATGCTTAGATCATTTAGGGCTTCCTTTAAATCATTAGGGTTATAGGATGATTCTTTAATGATATCAAGGTGTCTATTTACAAAAGTTTCTTTTGACTCGTTATCTTTTAAATTAAAAGTTTCTTGCAAGTTCGAGTCTTTTTTTCTAATTTATAATCAACAATTAATTTTATTTTTTCTAATTCTTCATTTTTCTTTGTATAAAGCACTAAAGTTGATAATTCTTCATTTTTTAATTCTTTGCTTGTTATTATTAAA
>JBCCHO010000154.1:0-5395 GCA_039028715.1 Chlamydiota bacterium
AAAGTAGCTCTCAAAGACAAAAGCGCGAATTTCACTCGAAATGGAATTTTGCGGGGAGCCTCTTTAGAAGAAGGGTTAATAGGACATTTCGGGGTGAAGCAACACCACAGACTCTTTAAGAGCCATAATAAAAGCGTCGATATCTTCGCGCGTTGTATACATGCCGAATGAAATTCGGTTTAATGAGGGAACGTTAAATCGACGAAGCAAGGGAGAAGCGCATAGGTGCCCTGTTCTTATGGCAACTCCTTTGAGGCTAAGAACTGTCGCTAAGTCAAGCGAGTGCAATTCTTCGACAGTAAAGCTGATGAGCCCCCCCTTTTTTTTCGGATTGCCAATGATCCGAACACCGGTTACTTCTCTCATTGCCATAAGAGCATAATTGAGCAGCTTCTGCTCCCACTGGAAAATCGATTCTTTTCCTACTAATTCAACGTAGTCAATCGCCGCTCCAAGTCCGATCACACTAGCAATAGCCGGCGTTCCCGATTCAAATTTAAGTGGCGGCGGTTGGAAAGAGCTTTCATGTAGCGCCGCATGCGCTACCATGTCACTACCGCCAAAAACAGCGGGAAGTTCTTCTAGATACTCTCGTTTTCCATAAAGAACGCCCACTCCCGTCGGGCCATAGAGTTTATGCCCGGAAAAAGCGTAGAAATCGACGTCGAGATCAGCAACGTCGACCGGAAGCTGCGCCGCCGCTTGAGCGCCATCTAAAATGACTTTAGCTCCCACAGCGTGAGCCTTGGCAATGAGCTCTTTGACGGGATTAATTGTTCCGGTCACATTGCCCATATGAGCTAAACTGACGAGTTTAGTCTTTTCTGAAAGCATTTGATCATAAGCCTCAACAATCAAGTCGCCTCGATCATCAATCGGAACAATGCGCAAAGTCGCTTCTTTTGCTTCAGAGAGCAGTTGCCAGGGAATAAGATTCGAGTGGTGTTCCATCTCTGATACGATGATTTCATCGCCCGCTTTGACCCATTGCCTGCCAGCTGCCAATGCGATCAAGTTTAGCGCAGCGGTTGTCCCCGCTGTAAAGATGATTTCCCCCTCCTCAGAGGCATGCAAAAAACGGCGCACTTTTTCTCTTACTTCGTTGTAGTGTTGCGTTGCGCATGCAGCGAGCTCATAAACAGCGCGGTGAACAGTTCCGCAACCTTGACTATAGTAGTGACAAACAGCATCGATCACTGCTTGCGGTTTTTGCGCCGTTGCTGCTGTGTCGAGATAAACAAGCGGTTTGCCACTCATCTTTCGGTGAAAAATTGGGAAATCTCGACGCACTTTTTTCGCGTCAAACGGAACTTTTGATCGATTAGTCATGGCCTTACCTCTTGCGTTGATCCAACCAATAATCGACTGCTTTTTCGCACCGCTTGCGCAGTGACTGAACGGGAACTGCATCTAATAAGTCGCGGCAAAAAGCGCGAACGAGCAGCTGCTCGCTAACAGAGCGACTGATCCCTCGCGTACGCAAATAAAACTGCTCGTCAACGCTCGGACGCGAGCAAGTTGCACCATGAGATGCTTTGACATCATCGGCAAAGACTTCTAGGTTGGGCTGGCTATAAGCCACTGCATGCTCATCCAAAATAAGGTTATGGTTGAGTTGATAGGCATCGGTTTGTTGCGCTTTTTGCGCGACAAAAATTTTACCGGCAAATCCGACACGTGCGCGGTCAGCGGCAATAGCTTTGATTTGCTGATCTGAGTCAGTATTGGGCGCTTCGTGATACATTGAGACTTGGGAATGCGCTTCATCTTTTTGACTCACTAGCTCTATTCCTTTTACAGCAGCCGTAGCACGCTCGCCTATTAGGCGCACAGAAAGGTCGCGATACAAAACGGGCTTTGAGCCGCGCGAACAGGCAAAATAAGAAAAATGACTTTCTCGTTTTAAAGTCGCTCGAACAGCAGAAAAACGCCATCCCGTAGCTGGCTCAGCGTGCTCTTCTAAGAAAGAAACAACCGCCCGCTCTTCAACCGCCAAATAGAGCGCCGCGTTAGTCCAGTGCGCCGTTTTCTCTGGAGAGATCGTTTGCGCAACAAGTGTCGCGCGACTTTTTTTGCCCATGCAAACTTCAATCCGCGGTAAAATCAGCCCAGTTGTCGCTGTTTCAACAAAGAGAAGCTGCAGCGGCGTTAACAATGTAGTTTCTGGTGCAAAATAAAGAAATAGTCCCTCTGAACTTAACGCTGTATTTAAATGGGCAAAGGGATTGTCCTCTTGATCTAACCGCATAGCCTCTTGCTTATCGAGAAAACTGCCATAAGAATGCCTGGCTTCAGCTAGTGGTAAAGCAACAACCTCAGCTGGAATTTTTGAAAGCTTAGGGCAAAACCGCCCGTTGATAAAGACGCAATAAGCGTCTTTTGATTCAGCGAGCACCGACGGCGCAATTACCGATTCGGGCACGGTCTCTGCTCGAGAAAGCTCAAAAGTAGTCTCTTTAAGTTTTTTAAGCGGCAGATAGCGAAAGGCGGCTACTTTTTTTGTCGGAAAAGGGGCATCAGCAAAAGCTTGCCACGCCCTTTGTTGAAACGCTTTATTTGACGCTGCGCTGCGATAAATCGCTTCGAGCTCATGTAATAATTGATCGGTTACGACTGTCATTTTACGCTACCGTTTCTTCATATCCCTTCTGTTCGATTTCCATAGCGAGCTGAACATCGCCCGATTTAACAATGCGACCGCCGATTACAATATGGACAAAATCGGGTTTGACATATTCGAGCAGACGGTGGTAGTGCGTGATCAAAATGAGTCCTTGCTCAGGCCCTACCTCGCGTTTAATCCCGGCAGCAACAACACGCATTGCATCGACATCGAGACCTGAATCGGTTTCATCTAAAACTGCGAGCTTGGGGTTTAACAGCGCCATTTGCAAAACTTCGTTTCGCTTTTTTTCCCCTCCAGAAAAGCCGCTATTGACATCGCGATCGAGAAAAGAATCGGCAATGCCGATTTCGGCCATTTTTTGGCGAGCTCGATCGCGAAACGAGAAGCGCTCTAGCGGCGTCTTGTCACTACTTTGCGCACAAGCGGTATGGGCGGCGTAGAGAAACTCAAAATTTGTCACACCTGGAATTTCCACTGGGTATTGAAAGCCCATGAAGATTCCCAACCGCGCGCGCTCTTCGGGCTCAAGCGCGAGGATGTTTTTGCCGAGAAACAGCGCTTCCCCGCCAGTCACCTCGTAGCTAGGATGCCCTGCAAGGACTTTAGCTAGGGTCGATTTCCCCGCACCATTAGGCCCCATCAAAGCGTGAATTTCTCCCGGCTTAACCTCAAGAGAAAAGTCTTTTAAAATCGGTTCTTTTTCAACAGCGACCGATAAATGGGCTAGTGTTAGCATCATCATTCTCCCGTTATCCAACAGATCCTTCTAGTTTGAGCGCAAGCAGCTTTTGAGCTTCAGCGGCAAACTCCAAAGGCAACATATTCATCACTTCTTGGCAAAAACCATTGACGATCATCCGGATCGCCTCTTCCTCGGCAATCCCGCGCGCTTGCAAATAAAACAACTGCTCTCGATTAATTCTCGACGTCGACGCCTCATGCTCTAGCTCGGCGTCATCGGTATGCACCTCAATTGCAGGGAAGGTTTTTGCCGAACAGCGATCTTGGACGAGCATCGAATCGCACTGGGTAAAATTGCGCGCCTTTTTAGCTCGCTTAGCAATATGAACAAGGCCGCGATAAACATTGTCCGACTCATCGGCTGAAATCCCCTTTGAAACAATTGTCGAACGCGTCCGCTTTCCTAAGTGAATCATTTTCGTTCCCGTATCGGCTTGCATTTTGCCGTTGGTCAAGGCAACTGAGTAAAATTCTCCGATAGAATCATCGCCCTGCAAAATACAACTCGGATATTTCCAAGTAATAGCCGCACCCGCTTCGACTTGTGTCCATGAAATCTTCGACTTGTGACCAGCACACTTCCCTCGCTTGGTCACAAAATTATAAATCCCCCCTTTACCCGTCTTGCGGTCACCGGGATACCAATTTTGTACTGTCGAGTATTTGATTGTTGCTCGATCTTTAGCAATCAGCTCAACGACAGCAGCATGCAGCTGATTTTGATCGTAAGCAGGTGCCGTGCACCCTTCCAAGTAGCTCACAGCACTATCCTCCTCAGCAATGATCAATGTCCGCTCAAACTGCCCTGTCTCTCGCTCATTGATCCGAAAATAGGTCGAAAGTTCAATCGGGCAATGAACCCCGCGGGGAACATAGACAAATGAACCGTCTGAAAAAACCGCTGAGTTCAAGGCGGCATAAAAATTATCGCGGACAGGAACGACCGTCCCCAAATAGCATTTAATGAGCTCCGGATGCTGCTGAATCGCCTCTGAAATTGAGCACAGAGTTACCCCCGCTTCGCGCAGGGTTTCGCGAAAAGTAGTTCCAAGCGATACCGAATCGAATATGACATCGACAGCAACACCAGTCAGTTGCTTTTGCTCCTCAATGGGAACCCCAAGCTTGTCCAAGGTGCGCAAAATTTCGGGATCGACTTGATCTAAACTCTCGAGTTCTTGTTTTTTTTTGGGCGCACTATAGTAGCGGATATCTTGAAAGTCAATCGGCTCGATTTGCAGGCTTGACCACTCAGGGAGCGTCATCTGTCGCCATTCTCGGTACGCTTTTAAGCGAAAATCGAGCAAAAAATCTGGCTCTTTCTTTTTAGCTGAAATTGCTCGAACTGTCTCTTCATTCAACCCCTTGGGAAAAACTTCCGATTCAACCTCAGTTCGAAAGCCATAACGATACTCTTCTTTTGAAGCTAATAGTTGTTCTGTTTCTGTTGGCATACAACCA
Source organism: Chlamydiota bacterium (assembly GCA_039028715.1). Classification (GTDB taxonomy): domain Bacteria; phylum Chlamydiota; class Chlamydiia; order Chlamydiales; family Simkaniaceae; genus JBCCHO01. The sequence goes on from JBCCHO010000154.1 coordinate 4,829, forward strand.
TCTCATTTTTACAAAAAACGCTTATAACCCAAGCCCGCGTCTGATGATAAAGTTATTTCGATAAAGGCTCCCCGCAAAAATCGCTTTCGAAGGGCAATTTACAAAAAGTAGTTCTCAAGGACAAAAGCGCGAATTTCACTCGAAATGGAATTTTGCGCAGGAGTCTCGGTAAATAATTTTTTTAGTTTTCAGTCTTTTTCGCTCATTTTGATGCTCCAATTTTCGCACACTATCAAAATGAACAAAAAACTCAAGAAACCTAAAAAAATTATTTATCGAGATAGGTTCATAGTTCATCAGACGCGGGCTTGGGCATATACCTAACACGACTCAATCTGCAAAAATCTCGCCGAATTTGACGGACCCTTTTCGGATCACTTTTTCCTCGATCCTATCAGCCTGCGGATAGTAATCGAGGACAAAGCGCCCGAAAATGCTTACGCCCAATCACCGACTTTTTCTCATTTTTAATCGGCTTGGGTATACACCCGAGCCTATTCAATCTGAAAAAAGGTCGGTGATTTGGCGCGGCTATTTTGATCGACTTTTTCCCTGGGTTCTTATCCG
>JBCCHO010000155.1:0-5389 GCA_039028715.1 Chlamydiota bacterium
AAAAATTTGGAGCATCTGTTTTCCGAGATTCCAAGGAGCTCTTTTGGAAATGGTTACAACCATTCCCTGCAAGATCTCCTTGAAATCTCGAAAAACATCTTGCTCAACTTTTTAGCAGAGCTTGTGAGAAATACGGGTTATGATTGCTCAGATAAATGTTCTGTTTTTTTACCTACCAGAGGCTTGAATTTTTAGCATACTTGAAACCCAAGCCCACGTGAAAAAAGCTGAAAAAATAAAAAAATGATTGATCGGGATAGGCCCGCGCACTCACAGATAGCCAAAACGTTGGCAAAGCTTCACGAGGGGATGAGAACTTTAGGTAGGAAAAAAGAGCTTACAGATTGATTGTCCATCATAGAGTGAATGACCTTCCCAAAAAGCTCTGCAATCGAAACGATTTCGATGCGCGATCGATCGATCGCTTGGCTAGGGGGAATGGTATCTGTAATTAGGATTTTCTCAATGCCCCATGCTTTTGTAGTGAGAAAGTCTGGGTCGAAGAGAAAATGGGTGACTGCGGCGAGAATGCGCTTGGCCCCAGCTTGACTGCACGCAAGAGCGGCGTTTTGCAGTGTTCCGCCCGTGGAGCAAATGTCATCGATAATAAGCGCGTTTCTGTTAGCAATTTCGCCAATGACTTGATTGATTTCCACTTTGCGCGCACTTTCGCGTCGCTTGTCGATTAAGGCAAAATCGGCGTCGATCTCTTTTGCAAGCAAGCGAGCGAGTTTGGCGCTTCCTATGTCGGGAGCAACGACGACCGGATCTTCAATTTGAAGCGCTTGAATTTTTGCAGCAAGAATTGGTCGCGCATAGAGGTTATCGATCGGGATATCGAAGAATCCCTGGATTTGCTCGGTGTGGAGGTCCATGGTGATCACGCGGCTAACTCCTGCTGTACAGAGGATGTTGGCGACGAGTTTTGCCGTGATCGGTACCCGCCCTTTTTCTTTTCGGTCTTGTCGGGCGTATCCGTAATGGGGAATGACGGCGATGATTTGATTTGCAGATGCTCTTTTAAGCGCATCGGCTAAGATAAGGAGCTCCATGAGGTAGAGGTTCGGATGATGAGCGATTGTTTGGATCATGAAGACGTTTTGGCCGCGGACATTATCGAGGATTTGAACGCCGATCTCTCCGTCGGGGAAGCGCTCGATTAAAACGTCGCTTAGGGTTATTCCAATAGATTGAGCTATTTTTTCAGCAAGGTCTGGATGAGATGTTCCAGAAAATAACATGTAGTTTTTGTTAGACATTATTTGACTCTCTAAAAAATAAGTAGCGGGTTAAACATCAACTGTTGGGAGTTTTTTTGCCCGTAACGCGTAGTTGCTAAGCAAGGGATCAACTTCTTTTTTTAAGAAAATTTTTACCTGCTCTTGCGAGCGCCCTGTGAAGTTTTCTCGTTTAAAGAGGTTTTCGAGCTCATTTTCGGAAAGGTTAATTTCCGGGTCAGCGCTGATGCGTTGGAGCAAGTTGATTGGGCCAGTGCCTTCTTGGAGTTGCTTTTTCGCAGTGCGGGCATGTTGCCGGAGGCGTTCATGAACTTTTCCCCGCTGTTGTCCCTTGAGCGTTGCTAGAGCTAAGATGGGTTCCATTGCTAGGTAAGGTAGTTCCCGGTCGAGATGGGCTTGGGTCATTTTGGGAAATACGGTGAGCCCTTCGATCAGCGTTCCGATGAGAATAAGAATACTGTCGGTAGCGAGAAAAGCTTCGGGGATGGCAATTCTGCGGTTGGCTGAATCGTCAAGCGACCGTTCGAGCCATTGCAGCGACGCTGTGTAAGCGGGGTTGTTCCACAAGCTCAAGATAAAGCGCGCTAAAGCGCAAGCACGTTCGGCCATGATCGGGTTTTTTTTGTATGGCATTGCAGAAGAGCCGATTTGGGTGTCTTTAAAAGGCTCTTCGACTTCATGTAGATGGGACAAGAGGCGAAGATCGGTGGCGCATTTGTGGACGCTTGCTGCAATAGATGCTAAGACGTTAAGCACTCTCATCTCTTGTTTGCGCGGAAAGGTTTGCCCGCTGACAAAAAAGGTCTTTGTGAAGCCCATTTTTGCGGTGACTTTTTCGTCTAGAGCAATGACTTTGGCTTGATCTTTGCCAAATAGCGTCATGTAAGAAGCCTGTGATCCAGTGGCTCCTTTGACGCCGAGAAAGGGGAAAGATTCCGCGAGATGCTGGAGGTCTTGGAAGTCGGTGACAAAGTCTTGAAGCCAAAGCGTTGCTCTTTTTCCAACTGTTGTTGGTTGGGCTGGTTGAAAATGAGTGAAGCTAAGGCATGGGGTATTACAAGTGCGCAAAGCGAAAGAGCGAAGCGAGACAATAGAGGTCAGTAGTTTTCCCTCGATCAAGCGCAAGGCCGCTTTCATTTGGATAAGATCTGCGTTATCCATCACATAAGCAGATGTCGCACCTAAATGGATGATTCCTTTGGCAAGTGGGCATAAATCGCCATAAGCTTGGATGTGGGCCATCACTTCGTGGCGATTGAGCTTTTCGTAGCGACGCACTGCAGCAAAGTCGATATCATCGAGGTGTGCTTTGAGTTCGGCGATTTGAGCATCGGAAATGGCAATGCCGAGCTCTTGCTCCGCTTCAGCAAGAGCTATCCATAGTCTGCGCCATGTTTGGTATTTATACTGCGGAGAAAAAAGGGTTTTCATCTCACTGCTTGCATAGCGACAGCTTAGAGGAGATTCGTATGAGGTCATTTTAGCTTCCTGTCAATAATTTTTAGTGGGAAAAGTAGCGTTCACCGGTTAAAACCATGCACATATCTTTTTCATCTGCGCAGGCGATGACAGCGTCATCTTTCTTTGATCCTCCAGGTTGGATGCAAAATTGAATTCCAGCCTCTGCAGCATGTCGGATGCTGTCGTCGAAGGGGAAAAAGCCGTCACTGGCAATGATGCAGGTTTCTAAATCTCGCTTAGGATCGTAGTTAAGGTCAGAGCTGTGTTCTCGTTCTAGGTTTTCGATGGCTTTAGGCAAGGCAAGTCTTTTGAGGCTGTCAACTCGATTGGGTTGGCCAGCGCCCATGCCGAGGAGTTGATAAACCCGCGGCTTTTTTTCGCGTACGATGGCAACGGCATTAGATTTTGCGTAGTTGACCGCCGCAACACCAAATGCGAAGAGTCCTTTTTGGGACTCTTTGGGCTTTTTTCTAGTCACGACATTGCTAGCTAATTGGTTGAGGATAGAAGAGATAAAGTCTTTTTTCTGCGTTTGGATCAACATTCCGCCATGAATACAGGCATAGGAAAAAGAATGGGCATGTTTATTTGGAATTTGAAGAAGGCGCAGCCTTTTTTTATGTGCAGCTGCCCAGCTGGTAAATGCTGGAGTAAAAGATGGAGCGATAAGGACTTCGATGAATTTATCTTCGATCAGCGGGATCAGTTTCTCGGTGGCTGGGCTAATTAAGGCAATGACACTGCCAAAGGCAGAGATCGAGTCTCCTTCCCAAGCAAGGGTAAAAGCCTCGCTTAAAGAGCGACCAGTTGCATAGCCACAAAGGCTTCCATGTTTAATGATCGCTGTGGCATAAGCAGCATTGAGATCGAGCAGTTTTTGGACGGCATTGTAAGCAGCGGTTGTATCGGTATAATTGTTGTAGGATAGTTCGTTTTCCGTGAGCTGTTGGATCGGTGTAGATGATCCTTGATCGGCAAAAGAGTAAATCCAAGCTTGCTGGTCTGGATTTTCGCCATATTTGAGCTTTTTCCCCTGATGAAGCTCAATCCACTCTGTTCGTTCGTTGAGCAGCTTTTGCGCAAACACTTTGGTCAATAGAGATTCGTAGCTTGCGCTCATCGTCAGCCCCTTAACAGCTAACTTTTCGCGGGTTTTGAGATGTGTTTGACCTTCGTTTTCCCTGACTTCCTGCAAAAAGAGGGGATAATCATTGGGGTCGACGAGGAGCGTGACAAATGGGTAGTTTTTACAAGCTGATCGAATCAGCATCGAACCTCCGATATCCATCGATTCGATGAGTTGAAACAGGGAAAGATCGCTGTTTTGGCAGGCTGCGGCAAAATCGTAGAGATTACAGATCACTACATCGATTGGAGGGATATTGACTTTTTGGGCCTCTTGATCATCAACTCCTCGGCGAAAGAGGATGCCACCAGCGATTTTAGGGTGGAGAGTTTTAAGGCGCCCATTAAAGCACTCTGGGTGTTGGGTGTAATCGCTGAGTAATGTGTAATTGATGTTGGCTTTCTTAAGTGCAGCTGCTGTTCCTCCTGAAGCGATCAATTCGATCCCTGGGAGAATCTTAGAAAGTTGATGAGCAAGTGCGGTGAGACCAGATTTGTCTGTTACGCTCAGTAACACTCTTTGAATAGGTTTGAGTTTCATAAGTGCTCCTTAAGGTAGTTAATGCTATTTTGGAACAAGATCAGCCCCTCTCCTTGGCTAGGAAAAGAAGCTTTTCCTCGCTTAGCTTGGTCTTTTTTATGCGTCCACTGAGGGTTTTGAAAAGGGCTGATATAAGCTTCTGGGTGGGCCATCATTCCCAGGATTCTTCCAGTGGGATCGCATAGCCCTGCGATAGCGTCAAATGAGCCGTTTGGGTTTTCTGGATAGGTGGTTGCTAAAGTTCCATTCGCTGTCGAGTAGCGAAAAACAATCTGGTTGTGTTGCTTGACGCGAGAGTAAACAGCGCGGCTTTTGAAGATGAGCTTTCCCTCTGCGTGGCGTACAGGCAAGTAGAGCTGATCTGTTTTTTGAGTGAAGACACACGAAGAGGGATATGTTTTGTGATAGATCCAACGATTTTCAAACCGGTGGTTAACATTGGCCATTAAGGAAACTTCCTGAGCAAGTGGTGCTCCTTCAAGCTGACCGGGCAGAAGGCCGAGTTTAACAAGCAGTTGAAATCCATTGCAAATGCCTAAAATGCAGCGACCCGATTGGACAAAGTCGCGCAAGCGCGCTGTGACCTTAGTGCTATAAGAAAAACGGTTGGCCAAGGCTTTTCCCGCTCCGAGCTCATCGCCAAAAGAAAAGCCCCCGGGGAAAACAATCAAGTGGTAATCGGAAAGAGAAATTTGGTTGTGCAAAAAAGTGTGTAAATGGGTCAAAGTGACCTGAGATCCAGCTTGGCGACAAGCAAGCGCAGTTTCGTATTCGCAGTTGATGCCATATCCTTGCAAGATGAGTGTCTGAATCATCAAAGCTCCTCTTGTAATCGCTGTTGCCACGATGTTTTTAGCGCTGCAAGGTCTTCTTTGAGCGTTAACCCGTATTTCTCACCAGCTCTGCTGGAAGGTTGAACAGTCTGTTTTTTCGAGATTTCAAGTGACTCTCGCAGGGAATGTTCATAAACATTTCCAAGAGAGTTACTTGGAATATTCGGGAACACAGATGTTTCAAGCTTTCC
>JBCCHO010000156.1:0-5382 GCA_039028715.1 Chlamydiota bacterium
AAAAAACATCCTCAGTCTGTCGTTATCTTAAAGGGTTTAAAGGTTTCTAAAGCCATGCTTTCAGATATCAGTAAGCTCGACAGGATTGACTTGGCAGCCCTTATGTTTCAAACAGGCTACCTCACGATCAAAGATTACGAAGAAAAGCAGAATGCTTATTTTCTTGACTTCCCCAATAAAGAAGTCCGCGATGCGTTTTTTGACTCACTTCTTCAAGAATTTGCTGAAATCAGTCCCTTTCAAGTCAGTGATAGAGGTGATGAGGTAAGAAAGCACCTAGACGGTTTTGAGCTAAACGCTTTCTTTGCTATCATGAACAACCACTTCGCTAAAATGTCCTATCATCTGTTTTCTAACGCTAAAGAAGGTTTCTACCAAGCCGTTTTCTTCACGTTTTTAGAAAAGTCAGGAATCACCACAATGACTGAGGTGGCAACCAATATCGGCAGAATCGATCTCGCTTGTGAAACCAAAAAGGCCATTTGTATCTTTGAGCTCAAACTAGATCAAAATGCAGACATGGCGCTCACTCAGGCTGAAACAAAGAAATACCGGGAAAGGTTCTCGAGCCAAGATAAGCCAACTTTAGTGATCGGGGTTAATTTCAGCTGTGAGTCTCGCAATATATCTGACTGGAAAGGGATGGTTTTTTCTCCAAAAGGAGATCTCATTCAAGAGCTACATCCCAATTAACTGCTTTGGAAGGAGCCTGAAAGAACAGCTAATCTCTGCTTAATTTTCTAATAACCAACAACTTAGCTAAACATAACTAAAATTATCAAATGTTTATTGAAAGGCTCTATGAAAAATTCAAATAACACAAGTGGAATAGACCCGCACTTTAGCCTAGCTATTGATTTGCAAAATCAAATTCTCTTTTCTCCACTAAGGTGGACCCCAATGTCAAGACCAAAAAATCCACTTTTTTAGTTACACTTCTTTAAATTTTTTATTAAATATTCCTCAGATCCTGTCTCTAAAGCTTCTGTCAACTTGATAGCTTCCAAGACAGAACATAGCGACTGAACCAAGAACCTATCCGTAAATGAAAATCTTCTTGCTTTTCACTCTTTCTGCCCCTCGAACTAGAGGCTGATGCAAGCTTGAGATTTCTCAGCTTTAATGCCCCTAAAAGCACCCCTCAAAAATGGGTAAAATTCTTAGAGAAATTTCCCGTAAATTTACGGGATTTTCTCAATGACGATTGGGAAAAGTTTTTTCTAGGAACCTAGCTCTTTTTTAGCGGGAATTTTCAAAAACATTAAAGCTGGAAAATTTCAAGTTTGCATCAGCCTACCCTCGAACCCTTTAAAACGGTATGGTTTTTTATTCGTGTTGCAATGTACTAGCAATAGAAAAGGCCCTGTATAATCTCACATATCCTGGCTTATTAATGTAATAAACTTGGCCATATTGACTATCTTTTAAAAAAAAGTTTGACACTAAATGGCAAACTTTTTTACTGAGCAAAATTGTTTTATGTCCACAATTAACCACAAATCGTTCATGAGGTTGTTCCAAGAATGTCTCGTAAATAGAAATAGTTCCATCATTTTCTTCTTTAAAAAAAGGATTCACGCTTGCTTTCCCAGCTACCACAAGTATTTTTTCCAAAGAATCTGGGTAGGAGCCTAATCTACTGAAGTCTGATTCTTCTATTAACTCGCGTCCAGAGAAATCCTTTAAAAACCACTTAACTAGAGAAAATTGTCCTAGCCACCTCGCCCAAGATGATCCTTTTAAAAGAGGGGCAATAAGAGCCACTCTACCTAGCTTTGCTTCTTCAGGGCATGAAGGATGATTAAGCGCTGAAAGCAGCACTAAAGCTCCCATTGAATGAGCTACAAAATGAATCGGCTTTTGCGGTCTTTTTTTAGCTAATTTTGCTAAATGCTGTGCTAGTTGTGCGCCATGTTCTGATATACACAGTTTTCTACTTGAGTACCGCCAGTTATCTACATCCCATTGATTTTTTCGAAGATTTTTAGCTAAAAAACACATATTCCAAGGGCTGCCCAAAAAACCATGAATACAAACTAGCCAACATTTATTATCCATCTCTAATCTAAGAGCTAGCGCGTCTTTTTCGTAGGAATCCTCAATATTTCCAATTAAGCGATTTAAATTAGCTCTTTGATCAAAAGTGGAAGAAAAGTTGCTTGAATTTCCAATCTGTGCAATAGCACAAAAAAAAGAAAATAAAAAAAATAGATTTTTACTGCTTATGATTGATCGAGTCATCTTAAAAAACTTAGAAACCTATTCCTATTTTCGACTGTATAAATATTTGCGGGTAATCTGAAAAATAAAAAACTAAATTAGGGTTAACTTCAAAAAATACGCGTTCACTTATTTTAATGCCCATTACAACAGATGGGAATACAATCCCATAATCCCATTGGCTTCCCTTATCAGGATGTATAGCAAAGCCAATAGCTGGACCTAGATAAAACCCTTTGAAGGGGTTTTCTCCGAATCGATAAAAATATTGATATTTAAAAAAAATTGGTGAATAGGATTCTAAAACAAGGTCTTGCCCATGTTTTCCCATCTCCCATCGATATCCTATCCAATTAAGGGCCTAAAATGGGTGCCTGTATCAAGTGCTAAAGTACTTGAAACCCCTAAATTAAGAAACGCAAACTGATTCTGGTATTTAGGAGATTCTTGCCTTCCATGAAGAGCAGGAAAAGTAAGAAGTAAAAAACCTGCAAAAACACATTTTCTCCACTTGAAAAATCGTGCTGGTCGTTCCTTCTTAGTATTAAAAAAAAGCATAAGGAGATTCTCCCAAGAGTTATTTGGAACAATATTACCTATTTAATGTTTTTGAAAATTCCCGCTAAAAAAGAGCTAGGTTCCTAGAAAAAACTTTTCCCAATCGTCATTGAGAAAATCCCGTAAATTTACGGGAAATTTCTCTAAGAATTTTACCTATTTTTGAGGGGTGCTTTTAGGGGCATTAAAGCTGAGAAATCTCAAGCTTGCATCAGTCTCTAGTTCGAGGGCATGAGGTGGAAACTCGATTTTTAACCAGATTAAGTCGGTTATTTTGAGTATCTCGAATCTCTCCCTGGGTTAATTGCCCAACGGCAAAAAAGGCAATATTAGAGCCTCCTTCAATTGAAAAGTCAATAATCCGTATAAGCTGTTTATTTCGCAAATCCCTGATACTCATCGCTTTAGCAGCGCATAGAGCGTCTTCTGCCTCGTTTCTGTCAAGAGTTACTGTGATAAGCTTTGTTAATTGAGCATCTCTTTGCTCGCCTAAGCTTATTCTTTCGGCAGCCCATTGAGCTTCATCAATTTGGGCGGTTTCAAGAAGAAAATTAAAAATCTTTATTAGTTGGGCATCTCGTTCTATTCCAAAACTCATCGACTCAGCGGCTAATAAAGCTTCATCAATTAAACTTTCTAAAGCTTCCACAGTCTCAGTTGTTAATAGATCTTTATCGATTGAATAATCTTCTAAAGTTTCATATTCTTTAATTTTCTGAAATGCAAAATCGATAATTTGTATGAGCTGAGCCTCTTTTTTCTCTCCTGGTTTCATCGCTTCGGCAGCAAGTCGGTCATCTTGAATTTTGCGTTTTATAGAAGTAGCATTAGCAATCAGGTTATTAACTTTTTCATCTGCTACTTTTAGAGAATGATGATCATCATTTTGCACATCGTTAATAGAGAGTTCTGTGTTGTAGCGATTACTATCAAGGGATATCGACATATTTAATCTCCTTTTAAATTATTTTAAACAAACAAGATATAGCAGTATAGTTCAATATAGATATTTTCAGCAATATATTTTGGGGAAGTACAGCAATTCCCCATGATTTTCCCCAGAGAGAGGTCTCAATCTGCTATTGGAGGAAAAACAAGGCGAAATTTTACAAAGTTTACGACAAAATTTCTGAGGCTCCTCTATGCAAAAAAAGTTCATGGGGAATTGCTGGGGGAAGTACGACAGCCCTCTATACCTTCGCCTAGCTCGACTTTCGCAAAGTAGCATTAAAATAAATAATTTATTGGTTTTGGAAAGTCGAAAAAGTTGCTATCTGGCCATTTTGGGGGTTCGAGAGTATAGGGCCTATAGATAGGGTGGCCACTTTTTGCGCGTATTATGGTGCGACGTGAAGTCGTTTCCCTGTCTGTTCCTAAGTGATCACTCACGAACGGAACCTCGAATTCCGCTTCGAGAGACTACCAAGGCATGCGTCTGAAGTAATTTAGAGGTGTGAAGCCCTTGGGACAATGTATCCCTTAAGCCAAATCGCGAGACGAGGCAAACTCTCTAAACGCCATAGAGAAAGGGAGCTAGAGCGGAGAGTATGGTTAACATATGTGAACTATCAAAGCATCGTAAGTGTTAATAGGCCAAAGGGCGTTGGGCCTAAACCAAAATGGTAAGAGGGCAGGAGTGGACTTTCATAATTAGCCCACTCGCGGATGATGCCCCTCCGGTGTGGTAATAGAACCTAACCTCTCTATTGGCAAGGAAACGGAACACGGTAAGCCCTTATTTTCCCTTATTCAAGGAAGGAATCTCGCGAGAGAAACTGATGAAGATGAGGGTAAAGGATGATGGAAAAAGCAAATGCCTTCCAGTAATAGGAAGGATAGAGGGTATCCCTTACGTGAAAACGGGCAGACTTCCATCTGGTGCTTTATCACGAGAAACTTGAACTCTAAGCAAATAAGGCAAAGCATATGACAGCACAATCAGGAGCTGATGCGAATCCTTACGGAATACAAAACTGGTCTTCAATCAACTGGAACCAGGTTCAGTACAACGTGCGAAGGTTACAGGCGCGTATCGTGAAGGCTTTTAAAAGAGGAGAACACAAAAAGGTCAAAAACCTTCAATCTCTTCTTAAACGCTCACTGGCAGCTAGGTTAATGGCGGTCAAACGAGTGACAACAAATCGAGGAAGCAAAACTCCAGGAGTAGATCAAGTCACATGGACAACTTCTGCTCAAAAACTCGAATCAGTCGAGAAACTAAAAACCTCTATCCATCCAAAACCTTTAAGAAGGATCTACATAGCCAAGAAGAAGGGCAAACGCCCGCTCGGCATTCCAACAATGATTGACAGGGCGCATCAAGCGTTATACCTGCAAACATTAGATCCGATTGCTGAAACAAAGGCAGACAAGCATTCTGGCTTTGGTGCAAACATAGCTTCAACTGAAAAGAATTCCCCAATTACCGTAAATTGTTCAGTCATTATCGATTTACAGGGGGGTTAAAGTGACTGATATCTCTGGGTTTGAAGAAAACCCGTTCAAACGGAAACACTTTTCTAAAGATATTATTATCTGGGCAGTTAGATGGTATTGTCAATTCGCGCTTTCATACAGGGATTTGGTCATCATGGCACAAGAGAG
>JBCCHO010000157.1:0-5353 GCA_039028715.1 Chlamydiota bacterium
CCGCAGAGCTTCTTCACCCCAACAGGCTGTTGAAGATCGGGATTTATTACCTGTGAGTGCGACCTATGGGTATTTAGAGGGATTTTCAATTTTTTTCATGCTTGAAACGAAAAAATAGGCACATACTTGGATAAAGTAGGGGCCATTTTTCCGTTTCAAGTATGGGGAAATGAACAAAAAGACTGAAAAAATAAAAAAATATTCATCGGGATAGGCTCATAAGTTTTAATGACTGTTTCTGCGTCGCTTTTTTTTGGCGATGCGCCACAGCCGCCACCGTTCGCGCAGCGTCAAAGAACGCTTTCCTCGGCGAGAGATTTTATCGAGACAAGAATCAATAAAGACATCTTCGCGCAGAACTTCTTCTCCTGTTTGAAGCGAATAAATCGTCGCTTTAGCCCGAGTTGAGCGCTTTTTTGAGCGGAATCGGTAAAGAAATTTCCGCTTCCAGTAAATGATTTTGCGCTCGATAGAATGAAGGCGAAGAAAAGGGCTAAGCATTTCCCAGCCTAAGATCGGGTAAAGGTAGCCATAAACGAGCGCAGTAGCATTGACATAAAAAGAAAAGAAGTCGCCTGATGCGAAACTCGTTAACAAGTGGAATGCGACAAACCCAAAAGTGAGCCACTTAGCGCGTATTGGGAACAGAAAAAATGCCATGACAGTGACTTCAGGAAAGAGAAATGTCCAAGCAATGAGGAGAATTGAGATAGAGTAGGTCGTGCCAGCTAGGAAAAGGGGAACAGGGACAAACAGCAGCAAGAAATAAGCCATTAACCCAACGAAAAGGCCGCCGCCAAAATAGAGTGCGGTAAAGTGGCGCGCTCCGCGAGTTTCAACAATGGCCGATCCAACCCATTTGATCAAATAGAGATGTAAAAGTGACGACAGAACTGTGCCAATTGAAATCCCAGTCGCAATGTGTTGCACAAAAAGATATGAGATCAGCTGCCATAAAAACCCATGGTGTATTCCCCATTTGCTTAAGCTTAGCAGTTGCTGAGGGCTTGCGATATGAAAAATGTGCACAAATAGATACGTTAGCAAAAGGCATGCAACGCTCACACCTGCTGTGACTAAAATTGTTCGCCTAATAATCGGGGGAAGTGAAGCTAAAGGGCGACCTCGAAAAGAAGCTCTGTACATCATAACCTATTGACCTGAGTTCTGAATTTAACGCCTTTAAAATGAGCGATTTTTATGGGAAAATGAACACTGTTTTTCATTCGGAAATAGCGTTCATTTTTCCATAAAAATTCGACCCTAAAAGGGGGCAACCTTGAGTTAAAACCCAAGTTGTGGCGTATAATCGCCCATCTAAAATTTTCTTTTTCCACTTGCCAGAGGGTTGAATTTTCACCTACTTTACTCAAATATGCTGAAAATTCAACCCTCTGGCAGGTAAAAAAACGCAGAAAATTGATCTGAGCAATTATACGACACAACTTGGGTTTATAAGAAGCTCCTCCGCAAAATTCCATGTCGAGTGAAATACGCGCTTTTGCCCTTGACTCGATTTTTGCCACTTATAGTGAGATAATTTTATCTTCTTATTGATTATAAACAACTTACGTTTTGAGTAAGTGATTGATAATCAACAATACTTCGAACCTGAGTTCTGAATTTAACTTTTTTAAGACGAGCGATTTTTGAGTGGAGCCTCATAAGTTTTTATCATTAAGACGCGGGCTTGGGTTTAAAATATTATTTTACTAAAATGCGCTCTAGAGAAATAATTGCTTTTTCGCCGTTAATATCCCACTCGACTCCCTTTGTCGGGCCAAAGCAAAGTTCAATTGCAAGAACCTCTGACGAAATATAGTCGCGATAGCGCTCGATATGCTTTTGTAGTTGTGCTGTCGTTTCTAACGTCATCTTGATGCGATCCATCACAGCAAAACCAGAGTTACGCCGCTGCGTATTGATCTTATTCACGAGCTCTCTTGCAAATCCCTCGGCAATAAGGTCCTCATTAAGCGTTGTATCGAGTGCAATCGCAATAGAACCTTGTGTTTTTGCGATCATTCCCTCTTTAACTTTCCGCTCAATGGCAACATCTTCCGAAGTCAGCTCAATCGACTTTCCCTCAACAGTCACTACCACTGATTGCCCTTGAAAAAGTTGGTCGATTTCCGCTCGACCAAACCCGCGGATCGCTGTTTGAACCGAGCGCATCAATGGGCCTACTTTCTTTCCAAGCAACCGAAAATTGGGTTTGACTTCTAGTGTTACAAAATCATCTTCATTCTGATGGAAATCAATTGTTTTCACATTCAGCTCAGCTAAAATAATCTCTTCTTGCCGTTTTAATGCCGCCAACGCCGTTTCATCCGCAGTGATCAGAATTGCCTTAGGAAGCGGCTGGCGCACTTTGAATTTATGCGTCTTTCTAAGCGCATGCCCCATACTAACGACTTCTTGCACTGCCGCCATCTCTAGCTCTAAAGGCTCGTTTCGCTTGGCTCCATCATAACTGGGAAAGTCGCATAAGTGAGCCGATATAGGGTCATCTGGGCAGCGCAACTCTAAATAGATCGCATCACTTAAAAAGGGAATAAAAGGCGCTGTAATCTTGGCCAAAGTGAGCAGAACGCGATACAGCGTAGCAAAAGCCTCGCGCCGATCTAAAGAATCTTCTTCAGCCCAAAATCTGGTGCGATTGCGCCTAATGTACCAGTTTGTCAGCTGGTCGATAAACGCAACAATCGGTTCGACAGCTTCATTGAGCACATATTGCTCCATGCCGCGTTCGACCTTGGCAATGAGCCACTGTAACCGTGATAAAATCCAACGATCAATGGCAGCGCCAGGCAAATTTTCCTCGCCCTGATCACTAGCTGGAGTCCAATGATCAATTTCGGCATAAGTCGACAAAAAGACATAAGCATTCCAAAATGGAATCAATGCTTGGCGTAAAACAAGCTCTACACCGGCTTCTGCAAAGCGAACATCATCAGCTGCCATTGCCGGACTGCGCAACAAATAGAGGCGAATTGCATCTGCCCCATAGCGATCAATCACCGTCTTTGGCTCTGGGTAATTCTTGAGCCGCTTCGACATTTTAGTTCCGTCTTCTGCCAGCACAATACCATTCACGATGACATGGCGAAAAGCGGGTTGCTTAAAAAGAGCTGTCGAGAGAACATTGAGCGTATAAAACCAGCCGCGCGTTTGGTCGAGTCCTTCGGCAACAAACTGAGCGGGAAAGCCCGCTAATGTCTCCTCGTGATTTTCAAAAGGATAGTGATTTTGGGCGTAAGGCATTGACCCAGATTCAAACCAACAATCAAATACTTCGGGAATGCGCGTGTAGCGTTTACCTGCCCGCTCAAAAGAGAGATCATCAACAAAGTGGCGGTGCAAGTCGGTTACTTTAGAGCCGACCTGCTTTTCGAGCTCATCAACACTGCCAATCACCACAGTCTCTCCATCTTCACTTTGCCAAATGGGAATCGGCGTTCCCCAGTAGCGATTGCGGCTAATCGCCCAATCACGGGCGTTTTCAAGCCATTTTCCAAAGCGCCCTTTTTTCAAGTGACCTGGAACCCAATGGATATCATCATTGGCTTGGATCATTTTTTCTTTTATTTTTTCAACAGCGACAAACCAAGTGCGCACCGCTTTATAAATGAGCGGTGTATCTGAGCGCCAACAAAATGGGTAGCGGTGGCGAATTTGTTTTGCTTCAAACATTCGCCCCATTTCCTTTAGCCGCCTGATAATCGCTCGATCGGCATCTTTTACGAATTGGCCCGCATATTCGGGAATCTCAGCTGTAAATTTGCCATTTTGATCTACAGGGCAGACGAGTTCGATGTTTGCTTGGAGGCAAACAAAAAAGTCAGCTTCGCCAAATGCCGGCGCCGCATGCACAATCCCAGTTCCCTCTTCTTCGCCGACAAAATCATCGGCAAGGACAGTGAAGGCACGCTCACTTGCTTGGCTTATAAAATAGTCAAATGGAGGGCGATACTTTTTGCCTTTGAGCTCTGTTCCTAACATGGTAGCAACGATGTCAAAGTCTTCGTTAAAGTAACGCTGCAAAACACCTTTGCCGACAATAAAATGACTTTCTTTTTTGCGGTCCCAGACTTTGACATACTCGAGTTTTTCATTGACCACTGCCGCCAAGTTCGATGGCAGCGTCCAGGGAGTTGTCGTCCAGATAAGAAGTGCGGTCGTCGGATCATCGACAAGGGGCAGTGTGACGACAATTGAGGGATCATCGACATCGCGATAATTGAGGTTAGCTTCGAAATTTGATAGTGGGGTTCCCAACTGAGCCGAAAACGGCATCACTTTAAATCCTTGATAAACGAGGTCTTTTTTCCACAGCTCTTTGAACACCCACCAAACCGACTCCATAAATGAGCGATCCATCGTTTTGTAAGTTTTTTCGAAGTCCACCCAGCGCCCCATCCGCTGAACAGTCTTTTTCCATTCTCCAACGTAGCGTAGGACAATGCTTCGACACTCCTCGTTGAACGCCTCAATGCCAAAATGTTCGATCTCGGCAGCGCCCGATAATTCTTTTGCTTTTTCAATTTCATTCTCGACAGGCAATCCATGACAATCCCACCCAAAACGCCGCGGGACCCGAAATCCCCTCATCGTTTGATAGCGGGGAACAACATCTTTGATTGTCCCTGCCAGCAAGTGACCGTAATGAGGCAAACCGGTGGCAAAAGGAGGGCCGTCGTAGATAGAAAAAAGAGGAGCCTCTTTCCGATTAGCCATCGACTTTTCAAAAACTTTTTCACGCTCCCAAAAAGCTAAAATACGCTCTTCGCGCTGAGGAAAGCTCTCGTTTAAACGGTCAAACATGTTGCTTATGTACCCACCTCTTCAAAACCAAGTGCAAAAAACCATAGCTCTCTTTTTCTTAATAATCAACCTGAGGTTGATTGGGTTTTTAGCCCGGATTTCTCACAAGCTCTGCAAAAAGGCTGAAGCAGACTGTTTCTGGAAAAAATCCGGCGTTTCAAAATGATCTGTGACAGAAGTTTTTCATACAACCTGTGAACCTATCCGTAAATGCGACCTATGGGTATTTAGGGGGATTTTCAATTTTTTTCATGCTTGAAACGGAAACATTCAAATAAATATCCATAGATCGCACTCACAGGTACAACTTGGATTTGAATTTTCACCTACTTTATCCATTTCCAGAGAGAAGAGGCTCCTACGCAAAAATCGCCTTCGAAGGGAAATTTGCGGGGAACCTAGCCCGTATTTCTCACCAGCTCTGCTAAAAAGTTGGACAAGATGTTTTTCGAGATTTCAATGAGGTCTTGCAGGGAATGGTTGTAACCATTTCCAAGAGAGCTCCTTGGAATACTCGGAAAACAGATGC
>JBCCHO010000158.1:0-5307 GCA_039028715.1 Chlamydiota bacterium
ATTGAGATGAAAGTGCGCCTTGTGTATAATTATTTGAAAGTTCTCTCACAAGCATGTGGTCTTTTCGACGGAATGCTGTAGCTTGCGAACCAAACGTATCTACGTATCCCTTTTGGGATAAGTAGTAGTAGCCTGGACACGGGCCAAAGTTGTCCAGATGCTTGTCTGACAAGCAGCCAGCCCCTTGTAGGTTTTGCGTAAGCAACGGGTCATTGTCAGTCATCAGTCTGGAAGCCCACCTCTTTTAAGGGGTTTGGGAGTGTCACTAATAGGGCGATTTTGTGTTAAAGCTTTATCCAGATAAACCACCAGCGGACCCAACACAGCGAGATCGGCAATTAACAGTAACTGCAGCACCTTACTTTCACCATGGGGGCAATCAGATTCACTTTATTAGCCTCGGCTGCCCGCGCAATCGGGTCGATACTGAGGTGATGTTAGGGCTGCTGCTGCAGGCGGGCTATGAAGTCGCGCCAACTATCGAAGAGGCCGACTATACCATTATCAATACATGTGGGTTTTTAGAAGCGGCGCGCGAAGAGTCGCTCGCGACGATCGGTGAGGTGATCGCCAAGAAAAAAAAGCAGGCAAAGGTCATTGTTGCCGGGTGTATGGTGCAAAGTCATCGCGCTAAAATCGAGCAACATCATCCAGAAATCGATTATTTTCTCGGCTCTGGTGATGTCGAGTCTGTAGTAGACGCAATTCAAGCCCGTGAGCGGGGAAGTAAGGTCACTTCAGCTCAAAGCTATTTGCAAGCCGGCGAAGTTCCAAGGCGCCTTTCGACCCCGTCCCACTATGCTTACTTGAAAATTGCCGAAGGATGTAAAAAACAGTGCGCTTACTGCATTATTCCCGCGATTAAAGGAAAGCTCAAAAGTAAACCGATTGAGCGGATTGTGGCTGAGTTTCGCCTGTTGCTCGATCAAGGAGTTAAAGAGGTCATTTTAATCGCCCAGGATTTGGGTGATTGGGGCAAAGACATTGGCTATCGGCGATCTCAAGGACTCGTGGCTGTGCTGCAGGCGCTTTTAGAAGATAAACGGGAATTTTGGCTGCGGTTGCTTTACCTTTATCCCGACGAAATTACGCCCAACCTTATTGCCCTTATCAAAAGTGATCCGCGCATATGTCGCTACTTAGATATGCCAATCCAGCATATCAATAACCGGTTGCTCAAAGCAATGTATCGCAAGACAACAAAAGAGCAGATTTGTCAGGTCATTACAAATTTGCGCGACTCTCTTCCCGATATATCCATCCGGACGAGCTTGATTGTCGGATTCCCAGGTGAGACAGAACGGGAGTTCCAAGAGCTCTCACACTTTGTCCGCACCTATGCTCTCGATGAAGTGGGTATTTTTCAATACTCGCGCGAACCCGGGAGCGCAGCGTTTTCTCTGCAGGGGCACCTTGACGACGAGGTGAAGGCAAAGCGACAAAAAAAACTATTTGAAGTACAGCAAAGAGGGCTTAAAAAAAAATTGCGCCGCAAGGTGGGACAAATACTGCGTGTCTTAGTTGAGGGCTATCACCCCGACTCTCCGCTATTACTCCGAGGGCGTCATCAAGGACAATGCCCCGATATCGATAGCGAGGTTATTCTCAATTGCGCTGAGCATGTCGATGCTTTTGGCCAGTGGTACCCCGTCTTGATCACCGAAGTTGCCGGCCCTGACCTTATCGGTCACGTCATCAATGACTCACCTCCCGCTGCCTTGTAAATGGAGAAGAAGATGTGAGGTGCATCTTGCGCCTTTTTTTTCCGTATTTGTAGTCGAGGCTAATTTTTCCCGGCCCAGCAAAAAAGAGCCAGAGAAAGATAAGTGCGTACAGCGCTTCGGGAAGATAGAATAAGTTTTCCATGAGAGTAGATCCTTGGTACTTGATTAAACTATCAACGCGATTGATAACGACGAGCGAAGTCATAGCAATGATAAACAGAATCAGAGAGCTCAACGTCGTTAAAAATCCGACGATGAGCAAAGCGCCACATAGGATCATGACAATCGGAAGAAAATAGGAATAAAAGTGCGCCCATTCGAGGTGCGCATTTGTAAGCCCCTTTAAGATAAGACTGTGTTGATCCTTATCGATGAGTTTAAAAAACCCAGACAGTATTAAAAACAAACCGGCGAGTAATCGAACAATGAAAACAGGTAACCATTCGAGCTGGCGTTTGAGGCGACCGATTTTAGTGAAAAGTTCAACCATCTTTCTATCCTTCTATCACTTAGCTTATCCCCTCTTGGATAAGCTTTTGAGCGATTTATTTGCAAGTATCTATGCCGAAGCCGATTCAAAGTGAGAAAAATGGGTTGTACGCTCTACTTTTGATACACTTTTTTTCTCCCGAATGTGCCACTTGTAGTGAGAGAATTTTATTGCCTTATTGATTCTAAACCACTTGCGTTTTTGGAAATGGGTCGCATGAACCCTATCCCCAAAACGCAAGTGATTTATAATCAACAATACTTCAAAATTCTACCACTACAAGTGGCAACCTCGGGTTAAGTTGACTTTTTCCATTGAGCGGGGCATGGTGCAGGTAACAGTTCAAAATGAGCAGAAAACATGGTATTTTGAAGATGAGTGAGCAGTTGAGTGAGCAACAGGTAAAACCCAAGCGCCATCATCCTTGGAGAGTGCGCGCTCTCGTTGCCTTGGCAATGCTTGTTTTTTCCTTTGTCGGATTGGTGATTTCCGATTTAAAACGAGAAGGAGCGTGGAATTATTGGCGTGTGATGGTTCCCGTCTTTGCCGTTTTTTGCCTCTTTCTCTCATGGTATCTGCGCCATCATAAACATGTGATCAGCGCGACGACAATTTGGCATGAACTCGCCCAGTGGCTGGGGCTTATCTTAGCTGTCTACTTGGTGTCGGTATTTGTCGGTATTGGGCTTATCGGCCGATTTCAAGCAGGCCTTATTGTTTTGGTTTTGCTGGCTTTGACAACATTTATTACGGGAATCTATATCGAGTCGACATTTTTGGCTATTGGAATTGTGCTCGGTCTTTTTGCCGCGGGGGCAGCGCTGCTCGCAGCTTATTTGTATACAGTGATGTTGCCGATTACAATAGTGGTAGCTGCGCTTCTGTTCTGGATAGCCAAACGCCATCATTAGTGACAAGACACTGCGCTGTAAATATTCGGCGAATCACCTTGTTGATAAAAAAGTTTTGAAAAAATCATACGAATAAAAACCCCTATTGAGACTTAATCCATCTCCAGCTAGGGTTGGCAACCTCTTCATATATAGCGATTTGCCGTTGCTTACCCTTAGCAGCAGGTTTTAAGAAAATTAAAATAATAAATATTTTATAATCTATAGTAGAGGTTAATTATGTGCTCTTCAATATCAAAAAGCGATTCATATACTGTATCTATTTTAAATTATGCTTTTAATTATAAATCAACTAATAACATATGTAAAACTGTATCAAAAGTAGCTCTAGCTCTTCTTTTTATGAGCGGTGTTGGAATACCAGTTATCTTTTTAACGCTCTTTCTTGATGGGGTAAGGAATCTGACAAATATGTCAAGTAGCGATTTTTCAACGCTTTTTGACGGTATTACCAAGAAATAATACTTGATAGAAAAGAACCCCTTAAGAAAGGGGTTCTTTTTTTTTGCTATTTTATCTTTGCGCTGGAAGTAGGAAAAAAACAACAATGGCAATCGATCCCATGAGAAGAAGCGCAATGAGCGGCTTGCCACCAAAGACCCGAAAAGGGGCTTTTTTGTTTTCGATGTAACGGCCTTTCCAAACCATAAGAGCAGGTAAAAATCCGTAGAGAATAGCGACAAAAACGCCTGCATATCCTAAAGCCAGTAGAAACCCGGCGGGGAAAAAGAGCGCAAACAGCAACGGAGGGGTGAACATCAGTGCCAGCAAGGCGAGTTTACCACCGACTGTTTTCTTGATTCGCAATCCATCTGCTAAAAAGTTATAGAGGCTTAGAGCCACACCGAAAAATGAGGTCACAATTGCAAAGAAAGAGAAAATGCCAACGACAGTGGCAATTGAAATAGAAGACTCTTTTTGAGATAAAGCCGTTGTGAGCCCTGCTACTGGGTAAGGAGAATCGCGTAAAGCGAGTAAGCCTCCAGCGCCCTCGAGTGGTAAGATCCCAATAATCAAAAATTCCCAGACCAAATAAAAAGCCAGCGGAATGAGGCTGCCCCAGAAAAGCGCAATTTTAAGCTTAGAAACGTCATTGCGCAAGTAAGAGCGGAGACTAGGGACAATGATATGGGAAGTGAACGATAAGGCAATAACCGGAATCGCTGGGATGATATCCTGGGGCGTTCCTTCCGAGAGTTGGTGCCATTTGATATGGGGAGCGCCAAAAGCAATCAGGACTAAAAAAGTCCCAATAAGGCCAAACATGCACAAGCGATTAATCAGATCAACAAATCGCGTTTCAAAGACGACAATACAACCAAAGATAATGAGAAAAACGAAAAGCCCTACTGTGGAGGGAATTGAGATCTGGGTGAGTTCGTCGATCCAACTAGCGATCAACGACCCGCCTCCAGAGAGATAGGCAGCTGCTACTGCATAAAGTAAGAGCAAAAAAGAAACCCAGGCGACAATGCCTCCGGGGCGACCGAGGCGCTCTTTTGCCATTGAAATCAAGTCTCCTTCCTCTTTGCTGCACATCAAAGTCGCTTCAAGTAAAAAAAATAAGCTTAGGAGCATAAAAAGAAAGCAACTAACGAATACCAAAGAGGCTGTCCAAAAGCCCAAACTTCCCGTTGCCATAGGCAAGCCGAGCATTCCCGCGCCAATAGCCGTTCCTCCGACAATAAGCGTGCTTCCAAATGTGCGATTATAGTGCCATTTCATAACCTTGTCGCCTCCAGGTTCAGGATAATGGCATAACAATCAGCAAAAGTCAAAGTCGGTGACACTCCTGTCTCGCTGTCATAAGCCTTAACTAAACATCGGAAACCGTTTTGTCTTTTTTGATTGCCGCTCTAACCACCTCCTTCTTCCTATGGGGAGAGGGCGATCATCACTTTTTCTTCCGATGAAGACAGAAAAGCTAGAAGCTGGAGCATGCACCCTTGTTTGGAATAATGGATACGAACTGCACCTCGTCTATGAACAGGAAGACGCTCCCAAAGTAGAATCAAAGATCCAAGCGACAGTTGATCTAGGGCAAATTCATCTAGCCGCAGTGATGACAAGAAATGGAAAGTCGCTGGTGATCTCAGGGAAAGAAATAAGAGCGCAAAAAAGGCAAATCAACAAGGCGATAGCAAAAACATCAAAGCGATTACAGCGCTGCAATCCGAAATCG
>JBCCHO010000159.1:0-5289 GCA_039028715.1 Chlamydiota bacterium
AACCAAAAAAAAAATCCACACCCACCAAAAAAACTTTTTTTTTTATTTAAACCCCTTTTTGTTTGTAATATTGCCTATCTTATATTTATTTTCAAATAAACCCCCCACAACTTGGGTTTAAAAAGCTCTAAAGGCTCCTACACAAAATTCCATTTCGAGTGAAATTCGCGCTTTTGTCCTTGAGAACTACTTTTGGTAAATTGCCTATTCTTAGCAGGATATGCCAATTTACCAAAAGTAGTTCTCAAGTCAAAATCATCAAATTTCCCTTCGAAAGCGATTTTTGCGTAGGAGCCTCTCTAGTGAACGGATTAGCTGGAGTTACATGGTAATGTCAGTGACGCAGGAGTTGCAATGCGCAGTATAAAGGAAGTGCCAGTGAAAGAGTGGTCGCAAGAAGAGGCGACCAAACTTTACTGTTTCGACAAGTGGGGAGAGGGTTATTTTCACCTCAATGATCGGGGAAATATCGAAGTGATACCTTATAGAAATGGCAACGCTGTCGATTTGCATGAGATCGTTCAAACGCTTGTCAGACGCGGCATTGAAGCTCCAGTCTTGATCCGGTTTGACGGCATTATCCAAGATCGGCTGGAGCGCATTTCAGCTGCCTTTGCCCATGCGATTGATCTTTACTCATACGATAATAGCTATAGACACGTTTTTCCACTTAAAGTGAATCAGCAAAAGCACGTCGTCGATTCTATTCGCCGCGCGGGAAGAGACCACCATTCAGGAGTCGAGGTGGGAAGCAAGCCTGAGTTGCTGGCGATTTTAACGATGCCCGATGATGGGCAGTCGCTTTTCCTCTGCAATGGCTACAAAGATGAAGAGTACATTGAGCTCGCATTGCTTTCAAAAAAGCTCGGTAAGCGCACGATTATTATCATTGAACAATTGTATGAATGCACCATGATCCTCAAGACGGCTAAGAAATTTGGTATTGAAGCTGAAGTGGGCTTTAGAATGCAGCCATCGGCTAAGGGGAGTGGTCGGTGGGCGTCATCGGGTGGAGAGCTTGCGAAGTTTGGACTAAATACTCACGAGCTGCTTTCAGCGTATGAGTTGTTTGCAAGTCAAGGGAAGGCGCACTGGATTAAACTGCTTCACTTTCATATTGGGAGCCAGTTGAGCTCAATTATTCCCTTTAAAAAAACGTTGGCCGAAGCTGCGCGCTTTTATGCAGAGCTCGCGATCAAATGCCCATCGATTGATTTTTTTGATGTGGGCGGCGGATTAGGGGTCGATTACGATGGCTCGAAGACAGTGACAGATTCATCGATGAATTATACCATCGAAGAGTATGCGAGAGATATTGTCTATACAGTTGGAGAAATTTGCAAAGAAAGACAAGTCCCAGCACCGGTGCTGGTCAGTGAATCGGGAAGAGCGTTAGTTGCTCATCACTCTGTTCTCGTGACAGAAGTGATCGATGTTTCTCAGTACAATACCCCGTTTAAGCAGCTCAAAAAACCCCTGTCAAAGAGCAATTTACTCAATGATTTAAGTGAGATCTACCACTCGCTCTCGAAAAAAAACTATTTGGAAGTGCTGCATGACGCCCACTTTATTAAGCAACAAGTTTTGGAACAGTTTATCTATGGCGGAATTACGTTGGCCGAGCGCGCGTATGTCGAGCACGTTTATCGCAACTTGGTTGTGAAAACGCACGCGCTTTATCAGGAGGTAGAAGATGTTCACGAGGACTTAGAGGCTTTGTCAAAGCAACTCATGGATATCTACTTTTGCAACTTTTCTGTATTTCAATCGCTTCCAGATGCGTGGGCGATTGATCAACTCTTTCCCGTAATGCCGATTCACCGTTTGAACAAAAGGCCGACCCGAAAAGCAAAAATTGTCGATTTGAGTTGTGATAGCGATGGGACGATTGAGCGATTTATTTCGCAAGAAGGTCCGGTGTCCCACATTCAACTTCACGAACTAGAGTCAAGTAAGCCTTACTATTTGGGCGTTTTTCTCGTTGGAGCTTATCAAGAAGCGCTGGGCGGCTTGCACAATCTTTTTGGCGATACAAATGCGATTCACGTCGATCTACATGAAGATGGGACCTGGGGATTTAAAAATTTGATTGAGGGCGATACGATCCGAGAGGTGCTTCAATACATGCAATACGACTCTCAAGAACTCGTATCAAAATTGCACCATTCGATTGAGCGCGCGCTGAGACAAAAGCTCATCACGGAGCAAGAAGCTTCGATGATCAAAAAGAAGTATAAAGCATCGCTTGAAAATTACACTTACTTGGTCACTTAAGTATGCAAGGGAAAGGGGTTGCTGGGAATTACTTGGGTATAAAGCTTCCATTTGAGCGGGCAGCAATTGTCATCCAACCGGTTGCTTTTGATCAAACGACGACATATGTGCGTGGGGCAGATAACGGACCGCAAGCATTGATCGAGGCTTCTAGAAATTTAGAGCTGTATGACATTGAGACGCAGTCTCAAGTTGCTGCTAAGGGAATTTTTACAGCGCCAGATATTCGTGCGGCAACAAGCGAGCAGATGCTCAAAAATACTTATGAGCAAGTCAAGAAACATCTTTCGCGGGATAAATTTGTCGTCACTTTAGGCGGCGAACACGCCGTTTCTTATGCTCCGATCAAGGCTCATGCCGAGCAGTTTGGGCCTGTAAGCGTACTGCAATTTGACGCTCATGCCGATCTTATTCCGGCTTATGAGGGAAATGTCTATAGTCACGCCTCAGTGATGGCGCGCGTTAAACGCATTTCTGAGGTAGTATCAATTGTTTCTGTCGGGGTGCGGAGCATGGCGCAAGAAGAGGTTTCAGAGCTTGTAGAAACTCACCCCTTTTTTGCTGATCAGTTATGTGGAGATTGGATGGAGCGCGTCGTAGCAACACTTGGTGATCGCGTGTACATTACCTTTGATCTCGATGTGTTTGACTCGGCGCTGATGCCGGCGACTGGAACGCCAGAACCGGGGGGATTATCTTGGGAAGTTGCGCTGTCACTATTGAGAAAAGTGATTGCGGCAAAAACTGTTGTTGGGATCGATGTTGTCGAGCTTTGCCCTATTGAGGGGCTTCATGCTCCCGATTTTTTAGCGGCCAAACTCGTCTATAAAATGTTGAGTTATCGATTTAATCCAACAAATCACGTTTAGTTTAGGAGGAGACGGGAAGATGACAATGGCAGCCTTTATGGAAAAACACTTTAAACACTTTAACGCCGCTTCTTGCGTTGATGCTGCGAAAGGGTGGGTGAGGTTATCCCAGCAAGGAGGGAAAATGCTCGTTACCCTTGCCGGGGCTATGAGCACAGCAGAACTTGGGATCTCCCTTGCCGAGCTGATTCGCTGCGGTGAGGTTGACGCTATTTCTTGTACCGGTGCGAATCTCGAAGAAGATATGTTTCACTTGGTGACTCACAAGCACTATTGTCGCATTCCCGACTACCGCTCTTTGACGAAACAAGATGAACAAAGCCTTTACGACCGAGGTATGAATAGAGTGACTGATACTTGTATTCCCGAAGAAGAAGCAATTCGGAAAATAGAGGGGCAATTGCTCACTTTGTGGAAACGAGCTGAAGCAAAAAAAGCGCGCTACTTTCCCCATGAATTCATGTATCAACTTTTTGATGAGGGGTTGTTAGATAGACAATGCGTAGGTGACTTGCAAAACTCATGGCTTTACGCCGCATATCAGAAAAATTTGCCTATTTTTGTGCCTGGGTGGGAAGATTCGACGACGGCTAATATCTTTGTTGCTCATGTCATGCAAAATGAGTTGTCAGATTGGCATACCGTCAAGTCTGGCGTTGAACAGATGGGCGCTTTGATTGCCTGGTACCGCGCGGCTTCTGAGCATAGTCCAATTGGATTTTTCCAAATTGGCGGCGGGATCGCCGGAGATTTTCCCATTTGCGTTGTTCCACTGTTGCGGCAAGACTTGCAGCTTGCATCGTGCCCGCTTTGGAGCTACTTTTGCCAAATCAGCGACAGCACGACGTCTTATGGTTCTTATAGCGGGGCGACTCCCAATGAAAAAATCACATGGGGCAAGCTTGCTGTCGATACGCCCTCTTACATCATTGAATCAGACGCGACTCTTGTCGCGCCGCTTATTTTCCAGTATGTGATCGAAAAGGTTAACGAGAAGCAGTATGCGAAGCGCACCACTTGTCTGGGTCAGAGCAAGGAAATATGACATAGGCGATCCGTTTGCTGCAATTCCAAGCGGGAAGCAAGTCAACGGCTTGATAATCGACAGCAGTGTCTTGGTTGGTTTGAAAAGCCGGATCCATACAGTTAAAAGATTGCCGGTCGTTGTCGTATCCAGCAACGACTAACAGGTGCCCGCTTTTGCTGTAAGGCACAGCGCCGTTTGGAAGGTCAGCTTTGATACTGATCACGACTGGGATATGGCTAAAGATATCTGTCAAATTTTCGATTCTCTCTACGTAACAGATATAGTTTTTTCCCAGTAGCAAAGAGGCTTGCGCTACATTGAAAACCCAGTTGCCAAAAATATTCCACCTTTTATCGTACACTTTTTCCGCAAAATCGATGGCATTTGATGCCGTGTCTTTATTGTAAAAGTTAACAAGAGCAGTGGCAGAAGTGGGCGAGCAAAGGCGTTTATTTCGCGGATCACTTAAAGCCATTTGGGATATCAGGGGAACAGGAAATCGAGAAACGCTTTTTTCGCAAATAAATGTTGGCAGATCAGGTGAGAATTGACTGAGATCGGTGGCGGATACGTGCAATCTGTGAAAATCATTAAGAGAAGCGCCATCTTCGGCGCGAATCTGGATCCGAAAAGCCGACCCTTTTTTGCCTTCACCTACTGAGACGACATCTTGGTAACTGCGGATAAAAAAGTCATTTCCCGAATCAAATGTTTGCTGGAAGTCAGTGCCCCAAAGTGCGTAGGGAAGCCAGGGCGACCAGTTTTCATCTACTTTGATGCTGGCATAGATAGCATAGTGACCGTTGGAAGGGCGGTCAGCATACCAGCTGATGATGAGCTCATCAAAAGGGGTATCAGACGGCTGTTCCCATTGATATGTGGTGGCTTGTTCTTCTAGGTGATCTAGAATGTGATGAAACATAGCGGGAAACAGTTGCAGTGGAAGAAATAGTGAACAGAGAATAGCAATGTATATCATAATAATCTCGGTTGTAGAACCTGTGAGTGCGTCCTATGAATATTTATTTGAATGATTCTTTTTCCCATGCTTGAAACGGAAAAATGGCCCCTACTTTATCCAAGTATGTGCCCATTTTTCCGTTTCAAGCATGAAAAAAA
>JBCCHO010000160.1:0-5247 GCA_039028715.1 Chlamydiota bacterium
CTTCCCGATCGATCGCGATCCCGTCGACGCCGGGCTTGAGCACGACGAGCCCTCCGAAGAACGCCATGTCCTTGGTCGGATTGCGAATCAGCCAATCCTGCGGGGAGACCCTACCAGATGCTTGGGTTTCAAGTATGCTAAAAATTCAAGTCTCTGGTAGGTGAAGAAAGAGAATTTTAGATGGGCAATCAGAAGACGCGGTCTTGGGTTTGAATAAAGTAGATTAAAATTCAACCGTCTGGCAGGTAAAAAAACAGAACATTTATGAGGTTCTTGCAAAATTCCATTTCGCGCGAAATTCGCGCTTTTGCGCTCGGAGAACTATTGGTTTAAATTGCCTATCCTTAGTAGGATATGCCAATTTAACACAATAGCTCTCCGAGTCAAAATCATCAAATTTCACTTTGAAAGCGATTTTTGCGCAGAAACCTCTTATCTGAGTGATTATACGACACAACTTGGGTTTCAACTTTTTTGAATGAAGGCGGATAGGTACAATTAGTGTGCTTCTCTTATTCCCAAAACACACTCGGGTTAAATTCATAATTCAGATTGCAAGGGGCGAGCTTGGGTTTAGAAAGGTAAAAAAAACCCGCTTTTTTTTAAAGCGGGCTTGGGGTTGAACATTAGTTTGACTGCGCGTGGCACTACCGATAGCGCG
Source organism: Chlamydiota bacterium (assembly GCA_039028715.1). Taxonomy (GTDB): domain Bacteria; phylum Chlamydiota; class Chlamydiia; order Chlamydiales; family Simkaniaceae; genus JBCCHO01. Next base: position 662 of record JBCCHO010000160.1, read on the forward strand.
AAATAGAGCGCACTCAGAGGTAATCATGAGTTTTGATAGTGACGCTGCTCTTTTTCTAAGAAGTTCTTAATTTGATCCTCAAATGTTTTTTTGTTGGTTGATAAACGCTCTTTTTCTTGATCGAGCTCAGATTGTTTCGGTTGTTTTTTTTGTAATTCTTGATTGAGTAGAGTGGTTTCGCTTTCGTATTTGGATTGTTCAGCATTAGAGTTGAAGTACGTTTCAGAGGCTTTAGATGTAGCAGGTGTCACAGTTGTCGTTAAAAAGTTATTGAAATTATCTTTGGCTAATTTTGTTGCGGGTGTTTCGCCATTCTCGGCAAGACCTGTAAGTGCTGGAGGGATCTGATTTTGTCCAAAACGGTTCGTGATGAAATCTGGGGTGAACTTGGTCATTCCAACACCTGCAATCTTAGGCACAAGTATAGGAATCAATAGATTCGCCAGTCCATGACTCATAGCTTGGAATCTTAATTTGTCGCTATATTTTCCTGCTTTGTTTGAGCTCTTCTCCGCATCCTCTTTCCATTTTTTATCATGAGCTTTTATGTCTTTCTTAACATCATTGTCCAAAGTTTTAAACAGGTGTCGCGCTGCTTTTTGGATTTTGTAGAGAAGGATCATTGGATTGAGAGTGTTGTTCGTAACTTTTTGTCCTTGCTTTATCGAGAGTTGCCGCCGAAACGCTTTGTTTGGCTTTGGTCGCTTTTTAAACCCTTTGGATCGTTTTTTTGAAACCGGGCTTTGATCTCGTTGAGTAATACCTAACTTTTGTTGGTTGCCTCGATAATTTTGATTGACACCGCTCGGATGTTGAAGTTGGATTGAGTTAGGGTTAATTGAATTTCCCATAATGGCTCTCCTTGTTTTTTTATTGATCTCAGTTTAAAGCGTGCGCTCTTGACGCCATCTAGGCAAAGAGCGAAAGATTTAAACAGACATCTGAAGCTGACCCTATTCAGAGGTTATTCCCAAAAAACGTAAGCACTTGATAATCAATGAAATTTCAAAAATTTGGCACTACAAGTGGCAAACTTGGGTTAAGTCATATTAAGCTTTTCCCTCCGTGATCATTCTTCCAACCACTCTTGAAATGTGCTGCTCACTTTTAGACACACTTTCGATTAAATTTGTGTAAAACTTAGACCCATCACCAGGTAGGCTTTTCGTCGCTTTTGTGATTTCGTTCCAAGATTTTTGGTTCTTATAATTTAAAGAGACCTGGTCTCCTTGAAGACTTTGGAAATCGGCGTTGCTTAGCTTTTTTTGGTAATTAGTAAGTTCTTGCGCAGTCTTAATGCCAAGGGAAGCGAATGCGCTTTCATAAGGGCAAAACACAGGCGCGACAAAGCTGGCGAGTTCTGGTGGCAATGAAGCGGCGACTATAGCTGTGTTATAGAGATTAGGGTGCTCTTTCGATTCGATTCCGATAAGTGCAAGTGCTTTTTCAGTAACCCCACTCTTGTTGGCGAGATACCATAAAGTGATTCCAACAGCGGCGCCAATTGCAAGCTGTGGAGCAGAAATAGCAAGAGCTTGAGCTGGAGCTGAAAGATAAGGAGCTGCTAAAGGAGCTGCTGTGACAAGCCCAATGCCTGTTGTAGTAGTATTGCCGACAATCATAGCCCCTTTGGTGTAATTTTCCCATGCCTTTGAGTTTTTTTTAGCTTTTTCTAGATCGAGTTTAATCTTAACGCGCTCGTCTTTGTTAAATTTAATTCGTTTTTCGAGAAGTTTAGTTAAGTGGTCTGCATTTTCCTCCATTGTATCTACTCGGTACTCCTGAGATGAGTTGATCACCTTTAAGAGGGTGCTTTGCATTATATTGACTGTATTATAAGGTACATGAGTAGCCTCTGATGGTAGTTCGGGTTTAGAGATGATTGGGGCCGCGTCATTTGAGTTGTTTGTGCTTGGTAGCAACGTCGATTGAGAGGTTGTGGTCATGTCAAAAGCTGGAGCTTGGCCCTTTGGCTTTTTGATAGCAGCAGAGTTAGAGTGCGTTTTTTGCGCGTCTTCATGTAGAAAATTAGTTTTAAAAGGATCGCTTTTAATAGAAGTTCCCATGCTAACCTACCTTGCTTTCCCAGCATTGTTTTAAAGATGAAATTTTTTTGCTCCACGCTTTGCCTGGTGCGCGCTGTTCTGCACCTTTAAGAAAGGTCAGTCCCTCATCAATTTGGTGCATCGAAAAGCAGCATTCAGCAGCGTGAAAATGGCAAATGGCATTGCGATCGTCAAGTAAAGCAGTCATGCGCCAGGCGTTGAGTGCTTCGCGGTAGTCGCGCCGCATTTGCAAGCAGCTTCCAAACCCAAACCAGTAACTCGAATTGAGCGGGTCGGCTTTAATGAGTTCGATAAAAGCAGCTTGGGCTCGGCGGTAGTCTCCTACTTTGTACAAGGCGTAAGCGCTTGCATAAGACTTGACGAGAACCTCATTAGAATCTAGGGGTTGCTTTTGCTTTGCCGCCATGATTAAACCTTTTGGTTCCTAACAGGAGTTTCGCGTTGTTTAATTAGTTGTTTGTTAATCTCAAATATAATTTGGATCAGTGTAATAGAAAGCGATTGTTGCATTAAGATGCTTTGAGATTTGTTTTGAATAAGATCGCTAAATGAGCTGTTTAAGTCTTTGATTTGAGCCTGTACTGCTTCGACGTCTTTTTTATCGAGTCTTGAAAAATCAATAGCTGTTAATTCTCTCCCGAAAATCTCTTTGAGTTTTTTGGCAATTTCTTCTTGTTTAGCTGGATCAATGTTATGAATTGCTTGCTCAAATCGATCCTGAATAGCGTCTAATTTAGCTGGGTCATTTGACTTGACTCCTTGCACCTCAGAAAGAAGGTGTTTAAAATCGTCAAAAGCCTTTAGCTGCTTTTGGGATGGTAAGCGATTGTGAGAAGTTTCTGAGGCTTGTAAGCCTGCTGTTAAAGCATCAATCGTCATATCGTGGGCTCCTTACTCTGTTGCACTAGGTTGGATGTCAGAAGGTGACAGTCCTACCTCGTTGATTAAACTGTCAAAGGCGGCTGGATCGTTTGTTTTTATCTCGTCCATTAACAGCGCAAGTTTGTGAAAATCAGCTCGATCACTCTCTTCCCCGCTATGAGGGTCGTTTTTAAATTTTTCTAGAGCTGTAGTGATTTTCCGTTTATACTCAAAGCGTTCAGCAGTCCATTCTGCACATTTTGATATTGGTTTTGAGCTGGTTTTGCAAAAATTAAGTATGTTATCGAGTTCTGAAGATTTAGAAAATATAGAATGCCATATAGTTGAGTTAGATTGAGTATCGTTGGTTGAGTTTTTTCTTGTGAAGAGCTCATCGATCGATGCAGGGTACATATTTGTAGTGCATTTTTTGATAAAGTCGTCAAAGGCAGCTGTATTTTCTTGTTGGCACTTTTCTAATGCGCTAAAAAAAACGAGAGTAAGTTGTGCGCCTCTTGCTTCATCATATTTATTTTGGTTTTCCTCTTTTAAGCTCTCATTGATTTCACTCCAAGCGTCAAACAAGTGTTGCCCAGTGATTTTTTCAGTTGGCAGGCTACTAAGCGAGTGGTCGTGATAATAGGCGGGAAGAGATTCGTAATTAATCGATAAGCCGTGGAGGACTGGAGCAATCTCTCGAAGATCAATCGATGATTTGTCTGGATCGTTTTCAAATTCTTCGACAGCGTGGGCAAGCTTTTTCATCACCTTGTTGACTTCTTTCTTATCTTCGTAGAGTTCTTTGATCTCATGATAAGCGCGTTTAAGATCCGAAGATCGCGTTCTGTCGAATCTGCTAACGAGGCCCTCTCTTTCTCCGTGCAGGAGACTAGCTAATTTGTCCATAATGATCTACCTATAAGTTAAAAATATTTGTTATAGATTATTTTACTAATCTTTATAATTAATTGCAAATATAATTTTTGTTTTGTAAAGTTTTTGTAAAGTATTGCGATTTTTAATAGTGCTGTTTTTTGCCTAGAACAGGCTAAATATTCATAATTTACTTAGAGTAAGCAACTTATCTATACCATTTATAATGAGTTGCTTAGCTATGTGCACGACAAAAATCTCCTGCTAGCCCGTATTTCTCACCAGCTCTGCGTAGAAGGTTGCACAGTCTGTTTTTTCGAGATTTCAAGTGACTCTCGCAGAGAATGTTCATAAACATTTCCAAGAGAGTCACTTAGAATATTCAGGAACACAGATGTTCCAAGCTTTCCCAGAGGCTAGTGAGAAATATGGGCTAGGGTTGAGCAAGAGCAAAGCAAAACCTTTTTGAAGGGCGAATCCATAGCCAAAACGCTAAGGATGAGAGGAAAAGGCGTTTGGCAAAGTTAATTAGCCAGCACTAGTGGGAGATTTTTTGTCGTTTGCAGAAAGGTTCCTTAAATTAAAACCCAAGTTGTGTCTGATGATGGCTCATCTAAAATTATCTTTTTCCACCTACCCAAGACTCGCCGAATTTGACGGTCTCTTTTGACCGATTTTTCCCTGGGTTTTATCCACCTGCCGGATAAGAACCCAGGGAAAAAGTCGATCAAAATAGCCGCGCCAAATCACCGACCTTTTTGCATTTTGAATCGTCTTCGGTATATA
>JBCCHO010000161.1:0-5221 GCA_039028715.1 Chlamydiota bacterium
GGCTTTGGTTTAAGAGGGTGTAAAATTTTATCTATGCAAAGAGTGGAGACGATGATCTATGGTTCTGTGCTCCCCAAAAAATTTTGATATGTGAAAATTTTTCACTTTCTAAATTTTCTATTCTTTTAGCGGGAGGTGCTGAAAAAAATCTACACTACTTGACTTTACTGCAAAAGTTTGCTACCAGTTAAGCCAGTGAGGAGTGCTTGCAAGTTGGAACTTTTTTGGAAAAGTCCCCAATTTTTTGCCCGCTTGCTTTTTAGCTTACAACCCAAGCTGTGTCTGATGATAGCTCATCTAAAATTCCCTTTTTCCATCTGCCAAAGGGTTGAATTTTCAGCATACTTGAATAAAGCAGGTGAAAATTGATCTGAACCACCATAAGGCACAACTTGGGTTTACAATATTCTCACCAGAGAAGGATAATAATGAGAAAGCGCAACAATAACCAGTTAGCTGAAGAAAGTTTAAAAACGAAAAAGATCCGAGATAAACTTAAAAGGCGGTTTGCATTACTCGAAAAAGAAATGACCCCGCAAGCTTTAAGGCAGAAATCGATTGAAATTCATCGTTGGATTGCCCGCCACGCTGCGGAACGAGTGGTTTTAAAGTCAAAGTCTATTTCACTCTTCGATGAAAACCAGAATACGGCTAAGCTAAGCCATAAAATCCATCTCTTTACTCAAAATCTAGCAAACCAAAAATTCGATGATGTGAGAGAGCTTTCTTCTCGTTCCAAGGGCTAAGCCCAAGCTTGTCACTACACGTGTGGCAACCTTAGGCCGAAGTGAAAATGTGAGCAACTGGCATTAAACCGCATAATATAAACCCAAGTTGTGTCTTATGATTGTGCTAGATCAATTTTCTGTTTTTTTACCTGCCAGAGGCTTGAGTTTTTAGCATACTTGAATAAAGCAAACTGAAAATTCAAGCCTCTGGTAGGTGAAGAAAAAAAATTTTAGATGAGCGATTAGAAGACACAATTTGGGTTATAATCTCGCTATGACTCCCGATACAATGAAACGCAATGCAGGATACGCTGCAGCTGAGCTAGTAGAAGATGGAATGCTCATCGGCATTGGAACAGGTTCTACCGTTCGGTTTTTTATCGATTATCTTATCAAACGCTGCCAAAAGGGACTTAAAATTCAAGCTGTTTGCAGTTCGGTTGCTTCTTATCAACAAGCTCAAAAAGGCAATCTCTCTCTGCTCGAGGATAAGAACATCACTGCAATTGACATTACCTTTGACGGAGCGGATGAAATCGATCCTCAAAAACGGATGATCAAAGGTGGTGGTGGCGCATTAACGCGAGAAAAAATTCTCGCTAATACCAGCCGAGAGCTGGTCGTGATGATTGATGAAAGTAAAAAAGTGGAGGCTTTGGGCTCACGCAAACTTCCGGTTGAAATCCTTCCTTTTGGCTATGCAGCAACGGTATCAAAAATCAAAACACTTGGATTTCGAGGAGAACTGCGTACACAGGCATCTAATACCCCTTTTTGTACTGATAACGGCAATTTTATCTATGATATCGAATTCCATACACTACGCGAAACGCCTGAGAAAGATCATGAACGGCTGATTCACATCCCAGGCATCGTGGAAACTGGTTACTTTTTCAATTTAGCAGGGCGGATTTTCATTGGCAAATCAACAGGTGATGTCGAACTTTGGAATTAGCCCGGGTTTGTAGTTTCTGTACGCGATAAAAATCTCCCACTAGGGCTGGCTAATCAACTTTGCCAAACGCTTTTTTCCTCCTCATCCATAGCGCTTTGGCTATGAGTTCGCCCTTCAAAGTCGAGCAATGGCTTTTCATTCATTATTGTGAGTGAAACTCATGGGTGTTTCTGGAAAAAATCCGGCGCTCTAAAATGAGCTGTGACAGAAGTTTTTCATACAACTTGGGTTTCAAAACTTTACCGCTAGAAGTGGCAAACTCAGGTTAACCTTGGGGGAATCGGATATTTTTCAAAATGTCGTTCTAAAGTTATTGTTCGCTAAAGAGACAATTGTCTCAACAGCCGCTCTAGCATCTTCCCCTTCTGCTTCAACATAGAGGTTGACATCGGGCCCAGCACCCAATGTCAAAATACTGAGCAGTGACTTAGCATCAGCTCGGCGTACCCCATAGCCAAGATAGATTTTTGATTTAAAAATCTGCGCGCACCTAACCAGCTCTGTTGCTGGTCGCGTGTGCAGACCTTTATCATTTTTAATTTTAAAAAATTTCTTTACTTTTTTCTTCAACTTTAAATCCATCTAACACTGAGTATATGCAAAATAAAGCTTATTCACATACTAGTGTAGAGATTTTTTCTCAACTTTTTTATAAAAAATTCATCAAATTTTTGCTAAAAACCAAAAAAGAAAGCCCCTCGCTTTACCCAAGTTGTGTGGTAGAGTTGCTCAAATAAATTCTCTGTTTTTTTACCTGCCCAACCGTTGAACCTACCCGTAAATGAAAATCTTCTTGCTTTTTACTCTTTCTGCATCTTTCTGGAAGCTGATTTGTTACCCTTGTCTCATGGACAATGTGTACAAATCAGCTTCCAAAAATTTGCTAGAAACCTGGTAAAAACCAAAAACATTTTCATTTACGGATAGGTTCTTGAATTTTCAGCATACTTGAATAAAGCAAACTGAAAATTCAACTCTTGATCAGGTGGAAAAAGAGAATTTTAGATGAGCGGTTATAAGACACAACTTGGGTTAAAAATCGCTCAGGTTAAAAAGTATTTTTTAGCTCTAGCCCGTATTTCTCACAAACTCTGCTAAAAAGTTGGGCAAAATATTTTTCGAGATTTCAATGAGGTCTTACAGGGAATGGTTGTAACCATTTCCAAGATAGCCCCTTGGAATACTCGGAAAACAGATGCTCCAAATTTTTCCAGAGTCTTGTGAGAAATACGGGCTAGCTACAACAGAAATCTGCAGTTCGGCGATTTCTGAGAAAATAGAAAAAAAGGAAAGCCGTGAGAATTCCCCGCATATTTTTGATCCAACTTGGGTTTCAAACCCAAGACCAAATTCAATGGTTTGTCGTTCCCAACTGACTTGGCTTTAGCGTCGCTCTTAATTGATCGAGAAGTTCTCCAAAGCGGTGCAAGAGTTTTTCAATTGGATCGGGACGGCACATATCGACTCCTGCTAGTTGCAAAAGCTCTAATGGGTAGCGGCTAGATCCTGCAGATAAAAACTGTAGATACTGGTTACAAGCGCTTTTTCCCCCGTTTAGGACTTGACCACAAAGCGCATAAGCAGCGCTAACACCGGTGGCATATTGGTAAACATAAAAATTAGAGTAAAAATGAGGAATCCGCAAACATTCTGCAGCAACTTCGGGATCGCCGTGTAGCTCAGGACCATAGTAGTCGGCATTGAGCTTTGCATACTCCTGCTGCAAAATTGAAGCTGTCAACGGGATTCCTTTCTCGGCAAATTCGTGCATGCGAAGTTCAAATTCTGCAAACTGAGTCTGACGAAATAAAGTCGCCCGGATATCATCGAGTCTTCGGTTAAGCAAATACCCTTTCTCCGCAGGACTCTCGGCTCGGTCGAGCAAATAGCGAAACAGCAGCTCTTCGTTAAACGTCGAGGCCACTTCAGCGACGAAAATTGGGTAGTCTGCATTTTGATAGAGTTGATGGCGCCGACTAAAAAACGAGTGCATGCTATGCCCCGCTTCATGGGCTAGCGTCATCACATCGCGGAATGTCCCCTGATAATTGAGCAACATAAAGGGATGGCTATCATAACACCCTCCCGAATAAGCACCTGATCGCTTGCCTTCATTTTCATAGCGGTCTGCCCATCGCTGTTTACCGAGACCATTTGCTAGAATTTGCTGGTACTCTTCTCCTAGAGGGGCAACAGCAGCCACTGTCATTTCAACCGCTTCTTGAAATGAGTACTTTCGGGCAAATTCAGGGATAAGAGAAACATGCAAATCCCAACAATGCAGCGAATCGATCGCGAGAACTTCGCGCCGCAACTGCATGTAACGATGCAGCACTGGCAAGTGCTGTCGCACTGTTGCGATTAAATTGTGATAAACAGCCGGGTCAATCTGGTGAGGCGTAAGCGCCGCATGAAGGCAAGAGTCATAGTGGCGCGCTTTCGTTTCAAAAAAAAGATTTTGCACCTGCCCCCCAACAAGCTCAGCTAGGGTATTTCCAAACTCGGCAAACTTTTGATGAAGCGCCTTAAACGCCTGCTTTCTTAATGTGCGATCTGCCGATTCTAAATAGCGCCCATAACTCGCGTGGGTGAGCTGGTGCGGTTCGCCTTTGTCATCATAAACGAGCGGAAACTTCAAGTCCGCGTTATTTAAAGCCGTAAATGCATTCGGAATGGCCTCAAGTGGTCGAGCTGCTAAAGCGAGCAAATACTCTTGCTCCGCCGGTAATGTATGCGGCTTTAGCGCGAAAATTTTCTTTAAAAATACTTGAAAGTCAACGAGCGTTTCATCTTTGAGATAGCGTTGGAAAACTGTCTCGGAAAGTTGCAAAATCTCAGGCTGGATCCACGCTGTTTCACTTTTGAAATCGCAAAGCAGTAAGATTGCTCGATCATAAGCTGTTTTAAACAGCGGGTCAGAAATATCTTCATCGTGCCTCAAGTGAGCGTAAGTATAAAGTTTCATCAACTGGCGCTCGGCATTAAAAAAGCTTTCTAGAAGATCAGCGAGGACTTGGGCTCCTTCTTTAATCCGTCCCTGATAAGACGCAATGGCAGGCCAGGTCAATTTCTCTTTTTTATCGCCGATAGAACATTTAAAATCAGCTTCCCAAGCTTCTAGATTTGGATAAAGAGAAGCAACATCCCATTGATCATTTTCTGATTTTTCAGCACGTTTTTTCATCATAAAACCTCCATAAAGCGCGTACCCATTGCTTTAACCCGGATTTCTCACAAGACTCTAGAAAAGTATTGAAATCTCGAAAAAACAGTCTGCTTAAGCCTTTTTGCAGAGCTTGTGAGAAATCCGGGTTAGCGGGAAAAGGAAGCGTTATTTTGTGTGTTTTGAAAGATATTATGCAACCTAAGAGACTACCTCACCAGGGCACAGAACGTTAGAACCTATCCGTAAATGAAAATCTTCTTGCTTTTCACTCTTTCTGCATCTTTCTGGAAGCTGATTTGTTACCCTTGTCTCATGGACAATGTGTACAAATCAGCTTCCAAAAATTTGCTAGAAACCTGGTAAAAACCAAAA
>JBCCHO010000162.1:0-5192 GCA_039028715.1 Chlamydiota bacterium
AAACTCTTATCCCTTGCCCTGTTTTAACCCCCCCCCGGGGGGGGTAATCACACCCTAATATATTAACTGTCACCTCGGCCGCAGCCCCCCAAAACCCCCTTCCCACCGCTTTTTTGGGGGCAAGCCTCTTAGATGAGTAATTATGCCACACAACTTGGGTTTATAATATCGCCAATTTGACTTCGATTCGCTTTGGCGGTAGAATCATCAAATTTTAAACTCAAGTTGAGTGTTAAAACCAATTGGGCGCTTTCTTTTCTTGTTAAAACAAGAGGTTTCCTGCGCATCGGAGGTATCATGACTTCTTTTTTGTTTTTTCTTGCTTTAGTCGCCAACTTATTAGTGACAACTAGCTGCGAAAAAAAAAGTACAAAGGAAAAACCGGGAGCTGAAAAGACTCTCACACTAAACTTTGCTATCGGAGGATCGCTGCATCCCTATGATTTGTCTGTCGTCGCAACGAGAGTTGCCCTTTCCAAGTGGATTTTTGAAGGGTTAACGAGATTAAATCAAGCTGGAGAATACGAGCCCGCAGGCGCTGAAAAAATAGAGATCTCTCCTTGTGGAAGGGTCTACACCTTCACGATAAGAGATCACAATTACTCAAATGGAGACCCTGTCACGGCTTTCGACTATGAGCGCTTTTGGAAACAATCGCTTGAGCCTAGCTCTAATTGCTTGAAGGCTTTTTTATTTTATCCAATTAAAAATGCCGAAAACGCTAAAAAAGGACTTGTGCCTACTGATGAAGTTGGCGTAAAAGCTATCGATGAAAAAACTCTTGTCGTCGAGCTTAACCACCCGTTTAGTCCTTTTCTCGGCTTTCTGTCGCTGCCAATTTTTGTTCCATTTAAAAAAGATGCGCAAGAAAATCCGCTTTTTAACGGTCCTTTTATTCCGAAAGAGTGGAAAAAAGAAAACTACTTATTTTTAGAAAAAAATCGCCATTTTTGGGACTCAAGCAAAGTGAATCTCGATGCTATTAAAATTTTAATGCTTCAAGATGCAATCTCAGCGCTTTCTCTTTATGACCAGGGCGCCATCGATTGGATAGGACTTCCCTTTTGCTATCTTCCATCGGAAATCAGCCAGGCCAAAATAGCCAAAAAAGAGTTCACAAAACAAGCAGAGATTGCATGCCCTTTTTGGATTTACCTCAATACGCAGTCTTTTCCACTCTCTTCACCTGCGATTCGAAAAGCGTTAAGTTGCGCAATTGATAGAGAAGAAGTGGCCAAGTACATTTTTGCCGGCGTGACGCCACTTTTTGATCCGATTCCAGATAGCCCTACTCAACACTCTTTATCATCAGAAGCTCAAAACGCCCGCGAGCTTTTTAACCAAGGACTAAAAGAGCTCGGCCTTACGGAGAAGACCTTCCCAATATTAAAGCTAAGTTCTTGCAGTGATATCGACGTCTATAAAAAGCTCTCAGAACACCTCCAGCAGAGATGGCAAAAAGTTCTTGGGATTCGAGTCGAGCTAGAAGTCCAAGAGTGGAACTTTTTCGTTTCAAATATCAACAATGGGAATTACCAACTCGGAGGATGCTTTGTCTCGAGAGACTACAATCATCCTCTTGCTCACCTAGAGCAACTCGCCTCCCCTTCTAACGAGTCGCTATGGGACTTTCCAGAATACCAAACGCTTATTTCCAAATTAAAACGAGAAAGTGATCTGCAGAAACAAAAAGACCTGATCCAAAAAGCAGTCGAAATTTTGCGCGATGAAGTCCCCGTGATCTGGGTTGTTAATAAAAGCCAATATGGAGCTCATAGAAAAGATTTAAAAGGGCTTTGTTTCGACCAAAAGGGACAACCCGACCTTAGATGGGCTTATTTCGACTAAAGCAAAAGTCGACTCCTCCATCGCAATCTACGACATAATTTTCTAATTGCTTTGAGTGAGCATAGGTGTTATTTCGGGTCAGCACAGGAATGAATGGCACTTCGGTAAGCAGCATCCTTTCTGCTAAAAAAATCGCTTTTTCTTTTTCTTCCTTAGAGCGCGCATCAATCATTTGATGAATCGTTTTTGTATACTCTTGATTATGCCAAAGATTAGGCAGATGGTTTTTTCCAGGAAATCCCATGATTTTTTCCAAAAACATTTCCTTATCCATAGCCGGAATCCCTTCAAAAAAGCCGCAAATTTGATACGCCCTTGAATTCTCTTTCTGAAAAAACCGATTGTAATCCAACACATCTAACAAAATTTGAATGCCAAAATTCTTTTCCCATACTTTTTTTAAATAGTTCGCAAGGGCAACAAAGTGATGAGCATCGCAAAAGGTAATTTGAAGAGGCAGCAACCCGATTTTCTTTAATTGAAGCTCTTTTAATCCGCGCATGAAAAGCTTTCTCGCTTGTTCTTCATTTTCCTCTATCTTGGATGAGTCGATAGGTGAAAGGAGGTTCGGAATGGGACTGTAAAGGGGGCAAGTTCCAGGAAAAATATTTGTTGCAATGTGCTGACGGTTGAGAACCAAGCTAAAGGCTTGGCGAATCCACCGCGAAGAGAGCAGCTTATATCTCGTATTGAAGTATAAAAGGAAAGGGTAGGGAATGGGCTTTTGTGAGCTTGGGTTTGTAATTTTAAGGCTCCATGTACAGGGATTCCCGATCCAATCTAGCTCTTTCCGGCTGAACGCCTTCATGATAGCTTCTGGCGGAACTTCAAAATTGAGGATCACCTGGTTAAAAAACACCTCTTTTTCTCTCCAATAATAGGGATTTTTCTTTAGCACAATTTTTGTCTTTTCAAGCGATTCAATGTAGTATGCCCCGTTAAAAGATCCTTTGAGCGGGTCTTTTTCTAAAAAAGGGGAAAAAAAGACTGTTGTCAGTTTGTTTAAAAAAGAGGCGTCAGGCTTTTCTAATAGCACTCGTAACCGCTTTTCATCTAGCGCTTGTACTCCAAGCTCATCTATGTGAGCTAGCCCTTTTTTAATGTCTCTAGCCTTTTTTAAAAGGTAGAGAAAAGACGATTCCTCTGTTTTTTGCAAACACCTTTTCCAAGACCTTTCGTAATCAAAAGCGGTCACTTGCTGGCCATTAGACCAAAAGCTATTTCTAAGAGTGATCAGATACTCTGACCCTTCTTTTAAGGAAATCACCTTTTCTGCGCTGGCATATTCTAATTCACTCTTGGTGTTGATTCGAGTCAGCCCTTCGTATAAAAACTTAGCTAGTGTCCGCCCCCTTAACTCCAAGCTAAAAGCATAAGGCAATATAGAAGGAGGCATTCCTGATTCAAAACTAATTCTTAGCGTTTTCTTATCTTGTTTTCTTTTCTTGAAAAAAGCTCCGCTAGACACTTCTTGGCCAAGAAAAAGAAAAAGATAACTTTCCGATTGAAAATCAAATCTCAAGTAAGCAATCGCCTTCTTGCTTTTGACCCACTTTTTTGCTTTGCCCATAAAGAGTGTGATTTCTTTCGCTTCTTTTCTTTTTAAAACGTAGACTTGTTGAGAAAGCTTGCCCGAAAAATCGGACTTTAAGTGGATAGCTTTCGAAAAAGCGTCAAAAATTTCTTCCCAAGCGGCTTCTCCTAGACTAAACTGCATTTCAACAGGAGCAACAGAGTAAAAAAGCTCCTCGGCAAAAAAAGTAAACTGTGGGATTTTACCTTCAAACTTTTGCGAAATCTTTTTAAAGGCCTTTTTTTGAAGCTCAAAGAGACCGCCATTGTAATCGCGAAAGTCACCTATAGCGTTTCGCAACAAGTTCACAACGCAGTTTCTCGCTAAAAGAAGGTTAATTGACCCCTTTGTCATAAAGTCCTTTAACGGGAGCGAGAGGATAAACCCCCACGCTATGCATAAAACTTTCCCCGCTAGCTCTTCTTTTAGCAAAGGCGTTATCGTAATAAAAGGGGGAAACTTGCTATCAAAGGCTTTGCGCCATTTGCCATGCTTAGGTCCTACCATAAACACAGAAAATTCGAGATGAGACGCCGCCTGCTTTTGAAACTCAATGATCACTTGCGGGACATCCGAGCTTGAAGAGGTCTCTTTTTGTAAGGTGATAATTTGTTTATAGGCTTGTTCGTGATTATAGGGCCAAAACACTTCGTGCTTTGTAGCGTAGTCTACAATCTGGTTTTGCAAAAACTGCTCTAACTTTTTGCATTCTTTAGGAAGCAGAGAAACTCCGCGCATCTTTTCTAGTTCAAAGTAAAGAAAGCGACTCTTATCTTCAGGAGAAAAAATTTCGTAATAAGAAGCTGAAACTTCGATAAGTGGTGAAAACTTTTGATTCAATAGCGCTGTAATGTCTTTTCTAAGCGTTTCGGGGAAAGTCTGGAAGGTGCACAAAGCGACACAAACAACAGGTTTGCGGCTCCATACTCGAACAATTGGATTTTTTTCTACCAATCCTTTTTTTCTAAGGAAACACTCTGTTACAACGAGCCGTTTCAAAAAAATCAATGACCTTCGCGTAAAGAAGCCCACAGAAGTTACGCCTAGCAAGGCGTAAGTCGACTTCATACAACCCCACTGAGAAAAAGTAGAGAATCTTTTTTCGAACGACTGTGCCCAGTCAATTAGCTGCTCTTGCTTTTTTTTGAGCGGCGATATCGGGTGCTGAGTTAAAAGCTTCATGTCCACCTTAAAAGATAACCCTAAATGATAGAGGTGATCCTCTCAGTCTCCTGAAAAAGAGCGTAAAAAGAGAATTGTAGATGAATCGTCATCAAATATAACTTGAGTGACAAGCCTTGCGCGAACTTTCAAAACCTGAGTTCTGAGTTTAACGCCTTTAAGATGCGTGTTTTTATGAGAAAAATTAACGCTATTTGAGCGAGTGAAATAGCCGAAGTTATTTTCCGAATGAAAATAGTGTTCATTTTCCCATAAAAATCGCTCAGGTTAAAGACGCTAAATTCAGAACTCAGGTTTCAAACCCAAGTTGTGCCTTATCCCGTATTTCTCACAAGCTCTGCTAAAAAGCTTAAGCAAGATGTTTTTCGAGATTTCTAATTGAGCTTTTGCAGGGAATGGCTGTAACCATTTCCAAAAGAACTCCTTGGAATACTCGGAAAACAGAGGCTCCAAATTTTTCCAGAGCCTTGTGAGAAATGCGGGTTATGCTTGCTCAGATCAATTTTCTGTTTTTTTACCTACCAGAGGCTTGAATTTTTAGCATCCTTGAATAAAGTAGGTGAAAATTCAAGCCTCTGTTAGGTGAAGA
>JBCCHO010000163.1:0-5100 GCA_039028715.1 Chlamydiota bacterium
CAAGATATCAAAGAAACAAAATAGTCAAATAGCAGACATAGCAGTGAAGGAAGTCCTATCATGAATGAGACAAGTCTATGATCGATTTGAAGGGAGGCGTACGGCGTTCCTTGTGTGATCGATGAGTGCACAGCGATAATCAGAATCCATGTGATTTTATGATGGGCCATAGAATCATCCTTATATTCCAGTTACCCAGTCCATATCTGCATCATTTGATGAGATTCTCCGTGGGGTCTCTGGAGCAGTGAGAAATTTGCGAAACGCAAAGTGGCTATGACGAATAATCGTTTTAGCAAAAGCAGCTGCGATTCGTCGCTTCCAGTGTGCCGCAAATATCCCATGTGGGTTCTTCCCTTCCTTGGATGCAAGCACGAAGATCTTTTTTAACAGAAAGATCATTCCCTCGCCCCATCGTCCATTGAGCTCCACTCCCACAGGGATGATTTGTGTAGCAAGTCCGTCAACTTTCGAGGCATATTTTTGTCGTTTATGCCGTTCTACTCGTTCAGCGGCCGCGCCTATTCGAGCAGCTGCAATTGGACGGTACGATGGTGCACTCGTTAGCGCCTTTTTTTTTCTTTACATCGGTCTTTTGTCATAGCAGATAAAGGCGCCGCAGCCTTCACGCGTGGCCCAGCTGCGGTGTCTTCAATTTGATAGCCGCACTGCTCAATGTAGTTGCGCTGCTCATCCGCAACGGCCCAATCTTTATTTTTGCGCGCTAGTTCTCTTTTTTCCAATGCCGCCTGGATATCATCGGGAATTGGCACCTCTTTCTCTAATGGAAGAAAACCCAAGACGCGATCAATCGCGCGTAAAAAAGCCATCGCTTCACGAGCTCCTTCAACAGACACAGCCTCCTCATCACAAGCCGTGTTGACTTTTCGGACAAAGTCAAACAGCGCCGCTAAAGCGACAGAAATATTAAGATCATCGGCTAAAGCCTCGTCAAAAGCCGCCTTTGCGGCGGTGAGAATAGGTGTTAGCGATTGTCCCTTAGTCTGGGAAAGAGCGCGCAGTCGATCAATCAGCGAACACAAGCGGCTCAAGGCATGGCGCGCGGCGTCGAGCCCTTCAAAGGTAAAGTTCAGCTGGGTTCGATAGTGTGTCGCTATCAGAAGGTAACGCACTTCTTCTCCCGTATAACCGCGAGCAAGAAGATCGCGGAGCGTATAGAAATTGCCCAAGCTTTTCGACATCTTTTTTCCCTCAACAATCAGGTGCTGACAGTGCGCCCAATGGCGGACAAAAAGATGGCCACTACACCCTTCTGATTGAGCGATCTCGTTTTCATGATGTGGAAAGATATTATCAACACCACCAACATGAAGGTCAACCGTACTGCCGAGGAGTTGCGTTGCCATTGCCGAGCACTCGATATGCCACCCAGGCCGTCCCTTGCCAAAGGGACTGTTCCAATAAATTGAGCCATCGCGCTTTGGATGATACGCCTTCCAAAGCACAAAATCAGCGGCGGATTCTTTGTCGTACTCATCTGTTGCTACCCGCTCTGAAGCACCTACTTTCAGTGTAGCTAAATCGAGGTGAGATAAGCGGCCATAATTGGGAAACTTTTCAATGGCAAAAAAGATATCGCCACTTTTTCCGCGATAAGCAATTCCCTTTGCCAGCAGCTGCTCAATCATCGCGATCATAGCGGCGATGTAGTCGGTTGCTGCGGGATAGAACTCGACAGGCTCAATGTGAAGCGTTTTAAGGTCGTGAAAAAACGCTTCTTTGTATGTATGTGTGTATTGACTGAGCTCGACCCCCTGTTCGAGGGCGCCGCGAATGGTTTTATCGTCGACATCAGTAAGGTTCATGACTTGAATCACACGCGTCCCGAAATAGCGCAATGTCCGTCTGAGCAAATCTTCAAAGACGTAGGTGCGAAAATTGCCAATATGGGCGTAATTATAGACTGTAGGACCGCAGGTATAGATGAGCAACTCTTCGCGCCCGGGCGGCGGTTTTAACGGTTCGCACTGGCGACTCTCGGTGTTGTAAAGGTAAAGTGATCGCGACTTCATAGCACTAGCTCGTTACTCATTTCTCGAATGCGGCGATCGTGCACTTTCCCCGTTCCCGTGACTGGGATTGTATCGATTTGCTGGGCCGCTGCGACTTTCACAATGCGCCCAAACCCAGCTTGTCTTAAAACGCCATTTGCCTCTTCGCGCGTCAGCGGAAATGTCGTAAATACAACCAGTTCGGGCTTGCTCTCTTCTGAAGCTTTCTTCACCCCGATGGCGATCTGGGGCTCTATCTCATCGGTTGGAATTCTATTTTCCCGCTTGGCAAAGAGCGTCATTTCTTCTTCAAGCGCCATTAAGCTTACCATTTCCCCTCCTATCTTGACAAAGCGCTTTAATCGCCCCGATAAACACAAAGCACCACTTGGGTCAATTGTCCCAAGATCGCCACTGCGATACCACCGCTTGCCATCGATTTCAATAAAGGGGTTAATAGTATCTGAGCCCAGATAGCCGGCAAAAACGTTAACTCCCCAAATACACACTTCGCCACAAGCTTCTTTCCCGTCAATTTTTTTCTCAGTATCCGGATCAATTAAACAAAGCTCAACTCCTGATAGCGGTCGTCCAACACCACATGCCGGCTCATTTTCTCTATTTAAGGTGACAACTGGCGAACACTCTGTGATCCCATACCCTTCGAGCATCTTTGGTTTCCATTCAAGCTTAGCGACAAAGGCAAATAAATCGGGAGTCGCTTTTTCTGCTCCAGAAACAAATAACCGGATATTTTTTAAGTCTGCTGGCGAAGCGATTTTAAACAGCTGGCGGTAAAAACTCGGCGCCGAGCAAGCAATAGTCACTTGGCAACGCCCTAAATCGCGCGCCATGGCGCGACTATCAGTTGGGTCTGGTGCATAAAAGACTTTTAGCCCAATGAGCAGCGGAAAAAGCCCTGTCACAGAAAACCCAAAAGAGTGAAACGGGGGAAGAACGCCATAAAGCAGGTCTTTGTTTGTGATTGTCGTTGTTTCGAGCATTGCCCGTTGGTTGCCGAGCAAATTGGCATGCGATAGGGGAACTGCTTTCGGATAAGTTTCTGTCCCACTCGTAAATAAAACAACAGCCGGATCATCGGGGTTAATCCGAGCGAGATCAAGCTTGTTTAACAACGCTGCTGTCGATCGCTGAGCTTGAAAGCAAGCGTCAACTTTGTGCCACCACTTAATTTTTGGCCGAATTTCTTCCATCAAAACCAGATTGTTTTCGAGCATTCCGAGCTCAAGAACATCGAGCCGCTCCAAAAAGCGGCGCGCTGTTAAGACAATTTTGATCTGCAATAGATCAGCGGCAAAGTTAAGACTCCGCGCTCCCATTGTCCAGTTGAGCACAACGGGAATTTTCCCAGCTAGCAGTACGGCGAGAATCGCGATATACCCGCCAACAGATGAAGGGAGTAGAACGCCGATATAGCGGCCAGGAAAGTCGCGCACCAAACGCTCTAAAGCCAGCGCCGCTATCTTTAGCCTGTGGTAACTCAAAGCACCAGTGACAGCATCTGCGCAAGCAGTTGCCGCTCCCATCCGTTTCGCCGCGTGTAGAAACGCTTCCTGAATCGTTTTTCCATGCGGCGCTACAACTGGAGCGCGTTTTTTGTCTTCGGGCCACTCAAAAGGGGGCGGCGGCGGCTTGTCTAAAGCCTCGCCCGTTGCGACAAGGCGGAAAATCGCCCCGACTGTTTGCAACTCTTCAGGCACAAACCGCTCAATACCGAATTGCTCATCTAAAAAAGCTTGCAACTCAGAAAAATCAAGCGAGTCGAGCCCTAGATCGCGCGACAAGTGCTGGTCTTTCGTGATTTCTCCTTTTGGGCGCCCGGAAAGTAACGCCAGTTTTTCGACAACAGCAGTCTGAATAGGCGCTGGAACTTCAATTGCCGTTGCTTTTTGCTCGACTGGCTTTTCTGCTGTGATGGCCGGCAACTTTTTTGACCAACAGCTTAAAGAGACTAGTTTTAAGGGCTCAGAATCAGTCGTATTTCCCTTTTCATCCCGATAGCGATTGTACCAACGCTCCAAATAGCTGTTGATTTCCATCCGCGTTCCTTGGCGGGGAAAATCGGGTGGGTCGATGGCAAAGGTAACCTCTATTCGACGGCGCGGTAAAAAAAAGATGCCACTTTTTACTAGTGCCACTACCCCCTTATATAAAGTATGCCAAAAATGGGGTGATTTTCCCGTAATTGCTCGCGAAAAAAGGCTTCCCCAAAGCCCCGTCGTCCGCACCAACACGATTTGCACATCTGGGCAAGCCGCTAACAGGCGCTGAACAAAAGAGTTCCCACCAATCGTTTCATGTCCATCTCGTTTAAGTTGACCAGAAGGGTAAATAAGAAAATTATCGCCTAGGCTTAACCCTTTCTTGACCGTTTCAAGACACTTTTCGACTTGGCGTACTTTCCACTGATTAGCAGATACCTCAAAATTAGGGACAGGAAGCGCGCGCACGAGCTTCATGACCAAGCGCGCCCCCTTTAAGTAATAAAAATACTCGACCACAAGCGGTCGAGGGCGGAAGCGCCCAAATAGCAGCGTGTTGATGATAATCGGATCGATTTCTGCAGTGTGATTGGGAAGAAACAACATTCCCCGCCCGCTGCTTTTTGCAAGTGCACTGTCATTCACCCGCACGCGGTAACGCAGCGAAAGTAAAGCCAGTGCCATTGCAGCAAGTAATCGCTTCATATCTCCTACCCTAACGGCTGCCATCAAAAAATTGAGCAAGCCATATTTTACTTATAACCCAAGTTGTGTCTGATGATCGTTCATATTTGTGCTGTTAAGCTCGACTTCTTTTTTCACTCTAAATCGCCTATTATTAGCATGATATGCCAATTTAACATGAAAATGAACTCAAGTTTGAAAGCGATCTTTAGCGAGAACCTCTCAGGTTGCGGATAAAACTACCTTGGGACAGGAATGAGTATATACCGAAGACGATTCAAAATGCAAAAAGGTCGGTGATTTGGCGCGGCTATTTTGATCGACTTTTTCCCTGGGTTCTTATCCGGCAGGTGGATAAAACCCAGGGAAAAATCGGTCAAAAGAGACCGTCAAATTCGGCG
>JBCCHO010000164.1:0-5089 GCA_039028715.1 Chlamydiota bacterium
ATTACTCCTTCCGGTTCAAACGCACCCAAGAAACCTGATTTAAAGCCTCTAGAGAACTTTAAATTCAGTTTGCTTTTGGGCGCTTTTGAACCGGAAGGAGTAATATACCACACAACTTGGGTTTAGATATTCAAACCGTTGACCCTGCCATGAAGACCGACTGTGATATTCCGCGTAAAGCCAGCCGCTTGGTTTCATTTTTACTCGTTGCGCTCTTGCTTATTTTAATCCGCGTTTGGTATTTAGCAGTCATCAAACACGACGACTACATCCAATCGGCACGTAAACCGCAACGCCGTACCATCATCACGCCTGCTAACCGAGGCACCGTTTGGGATCGGTTTGGCTTGCCGTTAGCAATCAATAAGGTGTGCTACGACGCGACAATTGTTTACCACGAAATCCGCGACGATTTCCCCAAAAGGCGCCACCGAAAAGCCTACCTTAAAGAGTTAACGGAATTTCTCGCTCGCGAACTCGAGGTCAACCCATCTAAAGTCAAAGACCTTATCTACGGCAAAGCCGCTATTTTTCCCCATACCCCTTGCCCTATCCGCGAAAACATCTCCGAAGCATGTTATTACCGATTACGGACATTAGAAAAAAATTGGAGTGGTCTTAAGATGCACCTTTGCACAAAGCGGAGCTACCCTCAAAGAAAGATCGCTAGTCATCTTATTGGCTATATCGGAGCAATTGATTCCGATCAGCACGCCTCTATTGCTAACGAGCTAAAAATGCTCCGCGAGTATTTGCAACAGTGGGAAGAGGGATTGCCCGTTCCATTACCCAAGGGATTTACAAGTGTTGTCGACGTTCAAAGTCGCTACGACGACCTTAAAGATAAGGCTTACACTATGCGGGCTCAAGCAGGAAGAGCTGGAATTGAGCGAACGTGTGAGGAAAGGTTACGCGGAGCATTTGGGAAATGCGAATTAGAGGTTGGTCCCAAAGGACAGGTGATCCGCACACTTTCCGATGGATTACAAGCACTCCCAGGTGAACGCATCACACTTACTTTGTCAGCTAAGCTGCAACAATTGGCCGAAACTTTGCTCATTCAAAGCGAGCGCGAACGCGAGCAAACCTTTCCCCTTGCAGGGAAAAATCACACCGCCATCCGCCCGCCATGGATCAAGGGTGGCGCTATTGTCGCTATGATTCCAACTACTGGAGAAATCGTCGCCCTTGCTTCGTGCCCGCGATTTGATCCAAACGATTTTTTATTATCCGGCTCTTGTTGCGCTCAAAAAAAAGCGCAGCTCAACCGCATTCATCAATGGCTCGAAGATCGACATTATCGCGCAGCCCTTTGGGATGGCACCTCTTGCTTAAGCCGAGAAATAAGCGCTCTAAATCGCACAATTGACCTAGAGTGCGCACCCCTTTCCTGGGAGCTTTATTTGGATCAAGTTTTATCGCAACCAAGCACAATTAGAAAAGCTTTTCACCGCCTCGCCGATCTTTCAAAAGCCATTCAAGTGCTGCGCACGATCAAAAAAATGCGCGCACGATCCTCTGGCGCTCATCCGCCAACAATGGCTGCTGTGATTGATCTTCTTTACCCCGACCACATCTGCTGCCAAACCAAATCTGCTCATGATGATAGCTGCAAGCTAGTGCGCGATCTACTTGTCACCTCTAAAAGAATTCTTGATCCGCTATTACTGCCCATTCCCCAGAATGACGACAAGCTACTCTTTTTTGACTTGTTGCGCCTTGTCATCGATGAAACCCGCTTTTCACCAGCTCTTATTGCAAAAATAGGGACGACTAGCCTGTCTAACTACCGCAAGCTCACGCAAGCTTTTATTGTTGTCGAGCAAGAAGTCAAAACTTTAGCCAAAGAGCTGTATCACAACCATATTTTCCCTAAGTGGCGCTCAGACCACTTTAAATCTTATCTCAAAAACCAACGCGAGCGGGAAAAAACTATCGGCACATATGCCCACCTCGAAACAGAGTACTTACAACAAGCTGAAAACACCTTGTTTCAAGATTTTTGGCACCTTTACCGCTGGACACTGATCGAAACTTACCTGTTTCAGCAAGTGACAACTCATGTTAAACTGCAGCCAATCTGCTTCCAACTTTTGTTAAAAAGCAAGCTCGCTCCCAATCAATCGCTGCTCTTATTAAGAGAAACACTCGCCCCCTTTAGCAGAGAGATACGCCTAGCTTATCTTGGTACAATGCGCTCAATAACTGAGCTAGATCTTCCCTTGTGGGGGCGCTATCCTAACCTTAAAAGTTTGGCAGACCTCGCGACTTTTTCCTACCCAAAACACGGCTTTGGCTATGGGAAGTCCTATGCCTATGCTCACGCTGCAGCACCTGCTTCGCTGTTTAAAGTCGTTACAGGTTATGAAGCCTTGTGCCAATCGCGTAAGCGCTGCTCTGGAAGTGCTCCTCTTTCTAGCCCGCTTAACCCGATGACGATTTACGACGAAGCGAACCCGAATCTGATCACCAATCAAGGAATGGTGTTAGGAAGAACCTCGACTGGCCAGCTAATCACCCGCTACTATAAAGGAGGGCGCCTTCCCCGCAGCTACCACAGCATGGGAAAAGTCGATTTTGAAACAGCTCTTGAACGCTCCAGCAATCTCTACTTTTCTGTCCTAGCACAAGAGATTCTTGCGCGCCCTAGCGACCTTCAGTCCGCTGCTAAAAAATTTGGCCTTGGTTCCCGCACGGGGATTGAACTGGTTGGCGAAGTCAGCGGACATGTTCCCGATGATCTGATCGGAAATCGAACTGGCCTTTACGCAACGGCAATTGGCCAACATACACTCACTGCAACACCGCTCCAACTTGCACTTATGTTTTCAGCAATTGCTAACCGCGAAGGGCAAGTTCCTTATGCTCATCTCGTCAGCGATTCGGTGCGTGCAAATCTCCCGCCCGAATCTACTCTTTTTTTTCCGCAAGAAATACGGCGCACTCTTTTAACCGGTCTTGAACGCGTGATTTCAAACCCACAAGGCACCGCTCATCCGTATCGCATCCGAAAACTTTACTTACAGCCAAGCTGCAAACAGGTTTATACGAGCTTGCAAGGACAGTGGGTCGGGAAAACAGCGACAGCAGAGTTCACTTATCGCCCTACCTTAGATAAAGAAAGTAAATCTCTTCTATGCAAAGATCTTTGGTTTGGAGCCATTGCTTTTGAAGACAATCAATCGATTCCGCTAGAAGAGCGCTTGCCGGAAATCGTTGTGATTGTTTATTTGCGTTTTGGCGACTACGGCAAAGAAGCAGCGCCTCTTGCCGCCCAAATCATCCAAGAGTGGCGCGCTATCAAACGCGCAAACCGTGACACTCTCAATCCCCTGAAGGGGGCGAGCTTCTAAAAGCCAATGGCACGAAATAGAACGCACTCAGAGGTATTAACTGTCAGAAGCGTCTGCTCTTTGCTCTGACAAGCCGGGCTGCACTTTGGTAATCACTTCTTTTAGCATTTCGATCTGATTTCCATCGACCATTTTGAGGACGACTGTCTTTTCTTCAACACGCACTACTGTTCCGAGAATGCCCATTGCTGTCACACGACTCCCCTTAACCAAGCTGCGGCGCATTTCTTCCATTTTTTTGCGTCTTTTTTGCTCTGGGCGAAACAAAATCAAATAAAAAAAGACCAGTCCAAGCCCGACCATCAACATCATGCTCCAACTATTGCTTTGTCGCACAGGTGCCGCGGGCTCTCCATCAGCAAAAAGAGACGTTGCCATTAATAAAGGAAGTATATAAATAAATTTTTTTTTCATATCTTTTTCCTAATTCAAAAAATCATTCTAGCCTGCAGTTTTGAACTGAGGCTAGCTCTTATTTCTGACGCTTTTCGCCGAAAAGCGTCAGAAATAAAAGGTAGGGGTTTTGTAAAAGCCCATTGTACTTGAAAAATCACCAAAACTCAAACGATTTTAACTCGGGCTAAGTTGTGTTTGAAGGAAAGCTCCTTAGAGCTTTCCAAAGATTTTTGGGGAAAATAGGGTGTGCCAAAATGATTTGTGGCATAAATTTTTCATACAACTTGGGTTTAAATAATCCTCGCTTGACCCTTCAAAGTCAAGCTTCGGTTATTACCTGTGAGTGCGACCTATGGATATTGATTTGAATTTTTTTTCCCATGCTTGAAACGGAAAAATGGCCCCTACTTTATCCAAAGTATGTGCCCATTTTTCCGTTTCAAGCATGAAAAAATTGAAAATCCCTCTAAATACCCATAGGTCGCACTCACAGGTATTAGCTCGTATTTCTCACAAGCTCTGCTAAAAAGCTTAAGCAAGATGTTTTTCGAGATTTCTAATTGAAATCTTGCAGGGAGTGGTTGTAACCATTTCCAAAAGAGCTCCTTGGAGAGGCTCCCCGCAAAAATCGCTTTCGAAGAGAAGTTTGATGATTTTGACTTGAGAACTACTTTTTGTAAATTGACATATCCTACTAAGGCTAGGCAATTTACAAAAAGCGGTTCTCAAAGACAAAAGCGCGAATTTCACTCGAAATGGAATTTTGTAAGAGCCTCTGGAATACTCGGAAAACAGAGGCTCCAAATTTTTCCAGAGCCTTGCGAGAAATGTGGGTTAGGGGGTGTAAATAAAAGTGTTGGCAAGTAAAAAAAAGAAGCTGCAAATACCCATTCGCTGCGTTGCCCTGCTTCGGACGCCTTATGCCTAGGCATTTTTGCTTTCTTTTTTCACCGTGCCAATACTTTTATTTACACCCCTTATTAGGACCAGCGGGCTCATCGGTGTATTTTAAGGCGGTTTCCTTCCTTATAATCTCATAATCAAGCATTTAAGTTTTTTGAGACGTGCTTACCAACCTATTAATGATGAATGAGCTATGAGTTTTTGAGGCATAAAATTCAATTATCTTACTATCAGTAATTTATGGACAAAAGCGCCCTAAAATACACCGATGAGCCCGCTGGTCCTACTGGGCAAAAATCTCCCACTAGGGCTGGCAAAGACTTTGCCAAACGCTTTTTTCCTCCTCATCTATAGCGCTTTGGCTATGCATTCGTCTTTCAAAAAGGTTTTGCTTTGTCTTTGCTCACCCCTAGCGGGAGGTTTTTGCCCAGTACAGA